>CAMGSK010000025.1 GCA_946061795.1 uncultured Elusimicrobium sp. | reverse complement strand
ACTTCCGATCTACTGCAAATGGACAAAAGCGGCGCGGCCAACGTATATGGCACGTTTACCAGTTTGGTGTATTTATCCACCCTGCTGGGCGGTTTTTTGGCCGACCGTTATTTGGGCCAGCGCTGGGCCATTATTGTGGGCTCCGTTTTCATCGCCGCCGGCATGTTTCTCATGACAGTCCCCACCATCGGCATGCTTTACGCCGCCATGGGGCTTTTGGTGCTGGGAAACGGATTTTTTAAGCCCAACATCGCCGCTATCGTCGGCCAGCTCTATGAAAAGAACGATCCCCGGCGCGACGGAGGATTCACCATTTTTTACATGAGCGTCAACATCGGCGCGTTTTTCGGGCCGCTGGCGGTGGGATATTTCGCATTGAAAAACGATTATCAAACAGCCTTCTGCATCGCGGGAGCGGGCATGGTAATCGGACTGCTGACGTTTATCTTCGGGCAGAAGAAATTTATGGCGGGCAAAGGCCTGCCCCCTGCACAAAAACCCGTCTTTTACAAAGACCGCACGCTTTGGGCGCTGGCCGCCGGGGCGGGGCTGATCGCTTTATACGTCAAAGGCTACAGCACGCTTTCTTGGGCGCTGTTGGCCGGACTGGCCGCGGGTTGGTTCCTGCTGGCCAAAACGCACAAAAAAACGCAGACGGACCAACAAACTCCGCTGACCAAAGAAGAAAAACAAAAAATCGCCGTCATCGGCATTATGGCGTTTTTTACCATTTTCTTCTGGGCGGCGTTTGAACAGGCCGGAGCGGCGTTGAACCTTTTCGCGCAGGAATACACCGACCGTGTCATCCGGCTGGGTTCCTGGAGCTGGGAAATCCCGGCCAACTGGTTTCAGTCTTTGAACCCGCTCTACATCGTCATTTTCGCGCCGCTTTTCTCCAAACTGTGGATTTGGCTGGCCAAAAAAGGCAAAGAGCCTTCCACCCCGGGCAAATTCGTCGTGTCTTTGTGGATGCTCTCAGCCGGGTTTGCGGTCATGCTGTTGGGGGCGTTTGCGTTAATCGGCAACGCCAAAATCAGCCTTTTCTATCTGGCGTTTACGTATTTGTTCCACACGTTCGGAGAACTGTGCATTTCCCCGGTGGGCAAATCCATGGTGACCAAGTTGGCCCCGGCGCGCTTTGTGTCGCTGCTGATGGGCGTATGGTTTCTTTCCAATGCGGCGGCCAACAAGCTGGCCGGCGTATATTCCGGCTACTTCCAGAAAATCAGCAACGTGCAGTTTTTCCTGTGGCTGGTGGTGGTACCGCTGGCCGTGTCGGGCATTTTGATGTTCAGCATGAAGGGCATACAGAAATGGATGCACGGCGTACGCTGAGGCTTACGGCCCTTTACAAAAATCCCCGCTTTATAAAGCGGGGATTTTTTTGACTTAAATCAGCGGGAGGAAGATGCGGGAAGCTCTGCCTTCGCCGCGCCGTCATCCGGCGAAGATGCGGCAGTTTGCCCAGGGGAATCCGGCAACGCTTCGGTGTCGGGCGCGGACGGCTGTGCGGAAGCGGGAATTTGCTCCGCCTGGGAAGGCGGCGTCTTTTTCTTTTTAAATAAACCAAACAGTCCGCCCAGCCCTTTCTTCACGGTACGGCTGGCGAAGTTGTTTGTCACGCTTTGGGTGACCAAAGAAGAAATGGACCCTGCCATGCTCAGGCTGCCTTTCGGGTCGTCCATCGTGCCGGAAATGCCGATCGTCAGCGGCATAATTCCGTCGGTATAATGCCGGCCGGGAGCGGCTTTGACCGTCATATCCAGCCCTTGGGTTTTAAAGTTCATTTCTCCGCGCAAATTGAAAGACATCAAGTCGGAAACGAAAGAGCCCTTTTTCACTTCCGCCACGCCGTCTTTAAACAGAACATCGGTGGAAAATTCTTCAAACGCCAGCATGCCGTCCACTTTTTTTGCGTCATAAGGCACCAAAATCTGTACGTCGTTCCCATTTTCATCTTTGACGGTTTGCACAATCATATCCGCTTTTTTTTCTTCTTTGGGGGAAACGGCTTCCACCATTCCCGTCCCGATTCCGTTTAATACGGCAAACACGTTCAGACTGTTTATTACCTTGCTGACTACGGCCAAAGAACCGAACATCACCTTGGTTAATATGTTGGCGTTGGTCAGTTTGTTTAAATCTTTAATTTCCCCTTGTCCCGCACTTAAAGACAGTTCCCCTTGCGCCCGGTTCAAAGCCGGCGTAAGCCCCTGCATGTCGGCAAAGAAACGGATGCCGTTTCCGTACAGATAAGGCGCGTCCACGGATTCCACCTCCACCACCGCTTTGAGATTTACCGGGGGCAAAGGCCAGTCGCTTTTTTGTTCCGGCGCGGCGGAAAGCTGCGCGGACGAAGCGGCCGCCGCCGCGTTCTCTTTGGAAGGAGGCAGCGCCACGCGCGCAGAGCGGGCTTTTACATCCACGTCTATCGCTTTTTCCGTCCTGCGCACATGGATATTTCCTTCAAATTTTCCGCCGTTTAATTTTCCGGCAAACAAAGGAATGTTTACATGATTGAGGTCGGGAACGTTCACGGTCGTCTGAAAGCCGGATAAAGTACCCGCGCCGGGCAGCGCCGCGCCCGCACCGGATACGGCGATATCGGCTTGGACGGAATTTTCCGCCGCGGATGCGGTGCCGGACACTTTACCCTGCAAGCGGTACGGCCGCAGCATGTCCAACGCTTCTCCCACGGAGGCCAAATCCACGTCAAAAGTTCCGCTTACAGCAAAAGAAGGCCGCTCTCCCCAAGAAAGCGTGCCGGAAGACGAAACGGAAGAATCCAGCGTATGGACGGAAAAAGCTTTCACGTCCGCCGAGCCCGCACGGACATCCGCCGACGCAGTCAAATCCGCCGTCAGGGTTTGCAGCGCAAAAGCGGGAGTTTGTACATTAGCGGAGGCGGGCAGTTTTTCAGAAATATTACGCGCGTTTAACGAAAGATCCACCGAAGGATTCTGCAGGTTTTTTACCATGCCGTTCAAAACAAACACGCCGCCCCGGTGCTTCAGCACCAAACGCATGATTTCCGCTTCCGCGCCGGAAAGCTCCAGCCGGTTCAAACTGGGCCGTACCGTAAAGCCCAGTTCCGCCGTTTGAACGGGAAACCCCGCACGTTCATAGCGCAAAGCGGCGTTCAAACTGCAGGAGAACGGTTGGGCCAAATCAAAATCTTTCAAAGAAAAAAACACGTCGGAGAGTTCGGCTTTTTGCCCGGACGGTACGTCGGTAAACGTAAAACGGCCGCCGCTCAGGCGCAAATGTTGCACGGAAAGCCGGACGTCCACGGGTTTGTCTTCCCCGGGGGACGGAACCTCTTCCTCCCGTTGGGACGAGAACAACCCCTCAAAATTAAACGTTCCGTCCGCACCGCGCACCACGTCCGCCTGCAAGTTCTCCAGCAAAACGGAATGAATCAGCACCCGTCCCGTCAGAAGTTTCCAAAAAGACCATTTCAAACTGATTTCGTCGGCGCTGAGCAAGGCATTGCCCTTTTGCGGCAAAGCGGAAGAGGCGATATGTACCCCGGTCAGTTTTAGTCCCGACAGTCCGGCCGAAATGCTCCGCGCATACACGGGCCGGCCCGCCGCGCGGGAAACTTCCCTCAGCACCAGCCGCTGCACCGGCTCCCAAGGCAGCACAAACGCCAACATAATACGCAAAGAAAGATACATCCCCGCGATAACGGCCAGCGCAATATACAAGATATTAAGCGTCTTTTTCATTTTTCTCCCCCTGGGCGCGGCTGAATGCGCAGCCGCAGTAGCGTTGGTTGTAAAGGGCCATTTCCTTTATCAATTCGTGGCGCAAAATCTCGTTTCCCCCTTTGCGCCAATTGGTTCTGTCATACGGCACGCCGCTTTCCGCTTCCGCATGTGCGGCCGCTTCGTTTACTTGCTCCAAATCTTTATGCCGGGATACGCCCAATACGGAAGAAAACGCGTTAAATCCGTTTTCTTTCGCGTAGCGGGCCGCCCGGCGCAAACGCATCTCAAAACACGCGCTGCACCGCTTTCCCCGCTCCGGCTCCCGCTCCAGTCCCGCCGTAGCCGCGCGCCATGCCTGCGGCTCATAAGGCAGCGTGACAAACGGCACGCCGAAGCGTTCGCACACCCGCTGGTTTTCCCGCAGGCGTTTTTCATACTCTTGCGAACAATCAATGTTCGGATTATAAAATAATACCGTAAAACGGCGTTTTTGGCCGGCTAATTTTTGGATTACACCGCAGGAGCACGGCGCGCAGCAGGAAAGAAGCAACAAATTTTCTTCGGACATACGTTTATTATAGCAGTTATGGCAAAAGCCCCGGGTTTGCGCCCGGGGCTTTTTTCAATTAGCTATCCAAACTATTCGGCGTCTTCTTCCGTTTTGAAAGATTCTTCCAGCAGCTGGCCCAAGGTCGGACGCGGAGCCTCTTTGAGGTACTGCGCGACGACTTTGCGGTTTTGCACCTGGTCGTATTTCTTCACGGACAAGTTCACCGTAAACGTTTCCGGATCCACGCCTACCACCAGCGCGGTGATAACGTCTCCCACATTGGCGTTGAAGTCGCGTCCCATTTCAAACGGGCTGATGAAGCCTTTGGTGTTGTTTTTGCCGATGGTGCATTCCACGCCGTTTTCAGCGTCCACTTTCGTGACGGTCGCTTTCACGGAGCTCTTGTACGGGTAGCGGCGTTTCAAAGCGTCGGCGGGGTTAAGGAACAATTGTTTCAAGCCAAATTCCAATCTCGGCGTCTCTTTGTCCAGCTTCAACAGTTTGGCTTTAAGGCGCTGTCCGCGGCGATAGTTGGCCACGGCGGCTTCGGGCTCTTTCCAGGCGATGTTTTCCAAATTCACCACGCCTTCAATGCCGTGGAAGCGAAGGAACAGGCGGTCTTTGTCCACTTTGGCCACGACCACACGCAGCACTTCGCCTTCTTTGATTTGGCCCAGCACTTCGGTGCGGCGGACGGCTTCGTCTTCTTCCAGCACCTGTTTGCGCGAAACGATGAGTTTCTGTTTTTCTTTGGAAAATTCCACGATGACGGCTTTGATTTTCGCGCCCACGGGCAAATAATGTTTGTAAGCGGTGTGCAGTTCGGACAAAGACAAAGGCATAAAGCCGTTTACGCCCAACACTTCCACAATGTATCCGCCTTTGACGGTTTGCAAAATCACGCCTTTGACGCGTTCTTTATTCTCATAAGCCGTTTTGCACAAATCCCAGCCCTTCATCTCCAGGGCTTTTTTATGAGAGAGAATGGAATGTCTTTCGTCGCTGCCGCGTTTAACCAGCACGGCGGACACTTTGTCGCCCACGGCGGGGAGCGTCTTGCCGTCAAATTCGCTCACGGCGATGGCGCCTTCTTTTTTCGCTCCGGTGTCCACCAAAAGGTAATCCCCCGTAATTTGTACGACGGTCACTTCCACGATTTCGCGTTTGTTCAGCTGTTCCGATAAAGACTCTTGCTGCGCGATCAACTCGTCCATGGTCATTTCGGCTTCGTTGGTCGTTTCTTCGGTGATTTTGATTTCTTCGTTGGTTGTCATAAGTCCTTATTTGCGCAGGGCCCTGCGGGACCGGGCGCGTTTCCTCCGTTTAGATAGTAATTGAATTTATTTTTTCCATTATTGTATTTGCAAATTGTTTGTACTGCGCTTTGGGCTCCAAAGCGGGATCTTTTTCCAGCGTAAACGGTTTGCCGAATTTCACGCGGATTCTGCGCACCCACGGCCAGCCGAAAGTCCCTTCCACTTTTACGGGCAAAACGGGCGCGCCCGTTTTATACACCAAAAGGCCCACACCGCTTTTGGGTTTTTGCGGTTTGCCTGTTTTGGAACGGGTGCCTTCCGGGAACATGACCACGCTTTCGCCCCGGTTTAGAGCTTCTATCGCCCCTTCCAATGCGCCGAAATCCCCTATTACCCGTTTCCTGTCCACGGAAATATAACCGCAGCGGCGGAAAAACCAGCCCAACACGGGCACGGAAAAAAGTTCTTTTTTAGCCATAAAGCGCGAATCACGCACCAAACCGGCAAAGGAACCAATAGCCGGGGGGTCCGCATTGGACAAATGGTTGCCCGCGATAATCAATGCGCCGGTTTTAGGGATGTTTTCCAAACCTTCCGCGCGGAAGTCGTAGCACGTTTTAAAGAACACTCTGGCACTAAATTTTACCAAATTAAGCAGCATGCTTGCTTATTTCCTTCACGACGGCCTCTATCACCTGCTCCATATTCATGGCCGAAGTGTCTATTTTCACCGCGTCGGGCGCGGGCTTTAGCGGAGAGGCGGCGCGGGTGCTGTCGCGCTCGTCGCGCCGCTGAATGGAACTCAAAATGGAGGCGTAATCCGCCGCCACTCCTTGCGCCAACAGCTGTTTGACGCGCCGCTCGGCGCGCACCGCCGCGCTGGCGTCCAAATAAATTTTCGTTTCCGCGTCGGGGAACACCACCGTTCCGATGTCTCTTCCTTCCAAAATCACCCCGCCGTCTTTGGCCACGCGGCGCATTTGCTCAGTCAATACGGCTCGCGCGGCGGCGTTGGTGGACACTTTGCTGGCGGTTTGGGCCACTTCGTCCAAGTTCAATTTATCGCCCAAATATACTCCGTCCACAAACATTTTCAGCGTGGCATCGTCCTGCCGCTCAAAAGTAAAGCGGATATTTTGGGCGGTGCGAAGAACGGCGGTTTCATCGGAGGGATTCACCCCTTTGCTGAACACCGTATAGGCCAGCGCGCGGTATAGTCCTCCCGTACTCAAAAAACTCATTCCCAGCCGCTGCGCCGCCGCCCGACCGACGGAGGATTTCCCCGTCCCCGCAGTACCGTCAATGGCCACCACCGGGCCTTTAGGCCGGCTCATCAGGCGGCCTCCAAACTGCTGGTCACGCCGCGGATGGCCATCATCAACGCATCGGGACTGGACGCCGCGGCCAGCACTTGGTCCATATCCACTTTGTTGGACTTATACAGTTCGGCCAGCGACTGGTCAAACGTATTCATGCCGTAAAAATCACCGGTTTGCATGGCTTTGACCAAATCGCTCACGCGGTTTTCCAAAATCAGTTTGCGGACTTGAGGCGTGTTCACCATGATTTCCAACGCGGGGATCATGCCCGGCTGAATGGTGGGCAGCAAACGCTGGCAGATAATACCGCGCGTCAATTCAGACAGCTGCAGCCGCACCTGCGCGTGCTGTTCAATCGGGAACGCTTCCGTCAGACGGGCCAGCGTTTGGGGCACGTTGACCGTGTGCATGGTGGCAAACACCAGCTGGCCGGTTTCGGCCGCGGAGATGGCCGCTTTCATCACTTCCGCATCACGCAATTCGCCGATCATAATCACGTCAGGGTCTTGACGCATCGCCGCGCGCAGCGCGCCGGTGTAGGAAGGCGTGTCCACGCCCAGCTCCATCTGGCTGATGATGCATTTGTTTTCCGTATGCACAAATTCCACCGGGTCTTCAATGGTCAAAATATGTCCGGTGCGGGACTGGTTGATATAGTTGATCATGGCGGCCAGCGTAGAACTTTTGCCCGAGCCGGTCATCCCCGTCACGATAATCAAACCGCGGCGGTTGTCCGCAATTTTTTTGAGCGTTTCCGCCGGAAGGTTCAAATCTTCAAAAGAAGGAATTTTCAGCGGGATATGGCGGATGGCCATCGCCACTTTGGCCGATTGGCGAAACACGTTAAAACGGAAACGCCCGTAAGACTTGGCGTCCAAAGAAAAATCCACCGTGCTGTATTGTTCAAAAATTTTACGTTCGCGTTCGCCCATGCAGGCGTAGGCCATTTTTTTGACTTCGTCGTTGCTGACGAAAGAATCATCAATGGGCTTGATTTGCCCGTGCAGACGCACGTATGCGTTGGAATTGCCGCGAATATGCAAACCGCTAGCTTTGTTGTCCACGACCGTTCTGAGTAAACTTTGCAATCCTACCGCCATACCGCCTCCTTTTGATTAACGCTGTTGGGTGGATTTTTTGCGGCGCAAAAAAGCGGGAATCAGCATGCTGTCTTCGGGCTCTTGGCGCGTTTTGGGCTCGTCAAACGTGGCGAACACGTTCTTTTTCAAATCGTACGGTTCCGGCTTTTCCGTTTGTATCGGACGGCGGGAACTGAACACATTGGCTTTTTCGGCGCTGAAACCAGTGGCGATAACCGTCACTTTTACCGCGCCGTTGAGGGTGCTGTCATAGGAATGGCCGAACATGACGATGGAATCGTTGCTAGCGTATTGCCGGATCAGATTCATCACTTCCGCCTGTTCCATCATTGTCAAATTTTCATCCGCCAAAAAATGCACGATAAATCCCTTCGCTCCGCGGATGTCCGCATTTTCCAAAAGCGGAGAAGAAATGGCTTTCTTCGCGGCGAGCAAATGCCTGCCCGGGCCGCTGGCTTCCCCCACGCCAATCAACGATTTGCGGGAGTTGCACATCACCTTGCGGATATCATTGAAATCTATGTTCATTTCGCCCGGCTTGGTAATCACTTCCGAAATGCCTTTTACCGCCTGCAACAGCACTTCATCCACCATTTTAAACGCGTCGCGCGAAGAAGTTTCCGGGTCAATATTGGCGAAAAGTTTTTCATTGGGCACGATAATCATGGAATCCACGTGCTTTTGCATTTCCTTAATGCCCTCGTCGGCCTGTTTCTCGCGCACGTATCCTTCAAAATTAAACGGCCGCGTGACCACGCCAATCACCAGCAAATCGTTGCCGTAAAGTTCCTTGGCCAGTTTGGCCAAATACGGCGCCACGCCCGTCCCGGTGCCGCCGCCCATTCCGGCCGTAATAAACAGCAAATCCGTCTGGCCGATAATCAGTTTAAGCTTTTCTTTGGATTCTTCCGCCGCGCGGCGGCCCTTTTCGGGGTCTCCGCCCACGCCCAATCCTTTGGTGATTTTTTCACCCACCTGCACCAAGTACGGGGCCTGGTTGCGGCGCAAATCCTGCGCATCGGTGTTCACGGCAATAAAATCAATGTCTTTCAGTCCGGCGCTGACCATATGGTTAATGGCGTTTCCGCCGCCGCCGCCCACGCCGATGACCTTAATTTTGGCTTTCTTGGTTTCAAACAAGTCCGCCGTCATAAAAACGTCTTTCATAAAATTCTCCGTCCGGCTCATCCGCCGAATAAGTCAAATCCCTTCAGCATGCGGCCCAACTTCCCAAACACGGAACCGCCCTTTTCATATCCGCCGCGGGAATATTCATCATAGCCCGAATTGTCCGACGCATAAATGGCCAACGCCAGCGCGGTGGAATAGACGGGGTCAAAAAATTCCTCTCCGCCCGTCACCAAATCCCGCTGCACCGCGCCGCGGCGCACTTCCTTCAAGCCTAAAATATTGACGGCCTGGTCCGTCATGCCGGGCATCAAACTGCCGCCGCCCGTCAGCACGCCCACCACCGGGAAATTTTTATATCCCGAAGTGGATACGCAATGCTGTATTTGTTCAAACAATTCTTCCACGCGCGGCTGGATAATGTCCAAAATGTAGCTTTTTTTAATATTGTGGCTGCTGCGCCCGTCCAAAGACGGCACGGGGATTTCCCCTTCCTCGTCCAAAAACGTCGGGAAAGCCACGCCGTATTTTTCTTTGATTTCTTTGGCGTTTTGACGGCTGGTGTGCAGCAAGCGGGACAAATCTCCGGTAATCAAATCGCAGCCGTACGGGATATCGCGCGAGAATTTCAGCATGCCGTCAATATAAATTCCCACGGACATGGTTTCCCCGCCCAAATCGATAATCATCGCGCCGATGTCTTTTTCTTCTTGCGTCAGCACCATGTCGCCCAGCGGCACCAAGCCGTAAAACGTACCGTCTATTTTATATCCGGGGCGCTGGATGGCCTTGACCAAGTTGTTTAAATGGGTGGAAGAACCCGTGGTAATGTGTACGTCCACTTCCAAAAGAGAGCCTTCCATGCCTTCGGGATTATTGATTCCGCGCAGCTTGTCAATGGAAAACCCCTGCGTAATCACGTTGACGATTTCGTTGTCGTTTTTAATCGGCATGGCTTTGGCGTTTTCAATGGCCAGCGCCATATCCGCCTGGGTAATTTCTTTGTCCAAACGGGAAATATTATAGGTGCCGTGGTTGGAAAAAGACTCCAAATGCGCGCCGCGTACACCGACGTACAAACTGCCGATTTCCTTATCCAGCTCCCGCTCCATGCCGCCCAAAACATGGTTGACGGCGGCGGAAGTTTCCCGGATATCCGACACCACCCCGCCGCGCACCCCTTTGCAAGGCACGCTGCGGCCGGAAAGAATCTGCAACGTATTGGTTTCAAAATCGTGAGCGGCGGCCACGGCGGTCAGCTTTCCGCTGCCGACGTCCAGTCCCGCAATGATGTTCGTTTTAGCCATAAATCACCTGCGTTTTTTAAGAACTCTTACGTATATTATAAAAATTAATGGGCCGCCTGTCTTAAAAAAACTTTTCCGTCGTCAAAATAGGTAAAATCCAACTCGTGCGGATGCGGATAAGCCCCTTTCGCGGCGGACTCTTCTATCTGGGCGGCGCGGCGGGCTTTTTGGCGCAAATTTTTGGCCGGACCGAAAAGAATGACGCAGCCGTCGGGCAAATGCATGCGCACCGTGTCCGCGTCCGTGTTAAAACGCAAAAAAGCGAAATCCAACTGGGCTTTGAGTTTCAGCGCGCTTTGCACCAAATCCACAAACTCTCCCCCCAGGTTTTCCGGGATATTTCCCTCCAGCTCCACAAAAGGAACGCTGCGCTGCGGGTCCGGCGTAGGGTCGGGATACACGTTGCCCGCTTCGTCAATATAGCGCACCGCGCCGCCGGGCAAAACGAATTTGGCCACCGGCTGGCGGCGTTTGACGGACACTTTCAGCGCGCCGGAAAACAAACCTCTCCGGACGGATATGTCGCCCAGCTGGGGATATTTTTGCTTCAAAGATTTGCGCAAAGACGCCGCGTCCTTGAGAGAAAAGGGGACGTTAAGCTTCGGCTCCGCATCGGCTTTGAGTTCTTTGGCCAGGGCGCCCTCCGCACCATGGATTTGGATGGTCTTGGGCGTCCATTTTCCCGCACGGGAAGACGAAAACGCGTCATAAGCCCGGCTCACGCCGACATACGCGGCAAAGCACAACAAAATAAAAACGATAAAAAAAGAAAGAGGTTTTAAGAAGGAAAAAGAAGCTTTCTTCCGGAATTTCTTTTTTCTGCCCGCAGGCATGGCCGGAACCCGGGAATAGTCATACTTTTTCATGGAAGAATCCGAAAGAAGAAATGGGCGGAAAGGGAGTTGAACCCTTAAGGACTTTCGTCCACACGGTCCTGAGCCGTGCGCGTCTGCCATTCCGCCACCCGCCCATCACAAGAGATATTATAGAATTTTGTACGGATTTTTACAACTATTTTATTTCCTTTGACGGGGAAATAAATTTTTCTAACGTTCGCGCTGTCCGCCCAGGTTGTGCACGATGCAGTCGTCTCCGTCTTTTTCTTTCAAATGCACGTGGATAATGTCGTCCGCGGCGGTGGCCACGTTCATCCCGGTAAAATCGGCGCAGACGGGCAGGCAGTGATGTCCGCGGTCCACCAACGCCAAAAATTCCGTTTTGCGCGCGCGGCCGAAACGGGCCAGCGCGTTGAGGGCGCACAACACGGTGCGGCCGGAATAAAGCACGTCGTCAATCAAAATCACGTCTTTTCCGTCAATGTCCGCGCCCAGCGTTTTGCTTTTCATTTGCGGATCTTCGGCCACCAAAGTCAAATCGTCCCGGTAAAAGGTAATGTCCAATTCGCCCGTTTCGGGGGAGCATCCGGTCAGTTTTTCAATCCGCTCCCGCAGCCGCGCCGCCATATGCGCGCCGCGCGTTTTAATGCCCACCAGACAATATGCCTGCGTTTGGGGATGTTTTGCCACAATTTCCCGGGCTAATCCGTCCAACAGACTGTTTACGGCGGTTTCATCGGCGATGATTTTTTTCACAAGAACCTCCCGCGCTAAAAGCGTATTGAATTTTTAAATCCTTTTTCCATTTCCCGGTTCAAATCTTTTTTCTTCAAGCTTTCGCGTTTGTCGTAATTATGTTTACCTTTCGCCAAAGCCAGCTTGATTTTGGCCCAGCCGCGCTTAAAATAAATTTCCAGCGGCACCAGGGTTTGGCCCTTTATCTCGGCCCCGGCGTGTAATTTGCGTATTTCGCGCGCATTAAGCAGCAGGCGGCGCGTACGCACGGGATCAGGCTCGGAAAGCGAATTGAATTTATACGGTTTGACGTACATATTGTAAATATTCGCCTGGCCGTTTTCCACGCGCACGAAAGAACCCTCCAAGCTGACTTCTTTCTGGCGGACGGATTTCACCTCCGCCCCCAGCAAAGACACGCCCGCTTCAAACGTTTCCAAAATAAAATAATCGTGATACGCCTTGCGGTTGCTGCACACGACCAAAACACCTTCTTGTTTTACCATGGCTATATCATAGCAAATTTATCTTTCGCCCCGTCTTAACAAAAAGAACCCCCGCCGAAGCGGGGGATAAAATCACTGCAAATCCAATACGGAACGTCCGTCTTTTTGCTCCGCGTACGGGTCCGGCGTTTGTTTGCCGTCCACGATGAACAAATATTTATACGTGCCCGGAGAAATGGAAAGGGTCGTTTCCCAAACGCCTTTCTTTTTGGTCATGGCGCGGGGTTTGGCCATCGTAAACCCGCTGACCACCGCCACTTTTTCCCCTTCGCCGAAATACCGGAACGTCACTTGGCGGTATTTGCTTTTGGGATTGACTTTTACCAAAACGCTTTCTTTTTTATCTTCCGCGGGGGCGGGAACTTCCTGTTTGGGCTGTTCCGCCTCCGGCGCAACGGCAGGAGCGGCGGGTTTCTCCGCCTTCGGCTCCTCAGAACGGACGGGAACCGCAACCGGCTGCGGCGCGGGCGTTTCCGCCAAAACCGTCTCTTCCGCCGCGGGTTGGAGTTCCGAAACGGACGGCGCGGCAGCGGATTTGACAGGCTCAGCGGGAGAAAGCAGACGAACCGAAAGATTTTTATACAAGAAAAATCCAAAAACGC
>CAMGSK010000024.1 GCA_946061795.1 uncultured Elusimicrobium sp. | reverse complement strand
ATGTATCAAAAAAAAAAAACGGGTCAAGAGAACGACATACGGTTCCCCGTTAAAAAACAAAAAGACCGCCATAAAAAAGGCCTCCGGCAAAAGCCGGAAGCCTTCCGCATGGAACAAGATTACTCAGCGCACGCCGAAAGAAGAAACGACAAAAGAAAAACACATTGACAATCTAATTAATTTTTTGGGCTTGTAAAAAATAACATAAAAAATTAACATATAAACAGCAGGAGAGTTCTTTATTATTGTGTTTGTTTTGCCCGTACCGTCTTACGGCGGCGGGCGACCAAATTAGGGGGCCAGAGGGATATGAGTTTTAGGATGAGCTGCAACTGGTATCCCCCTGATGGTTCCGCCCCTTCCTCCAAAGGGGCGGAACGTCAAGAATTAAACCCGCGCGATCACCCCCTTGCGCGGGTTTTTTGTTATATCAAAAATGCCCCGGGTTTTTGCCCGGGGCACGAATAAAGCAGAAACTTATAAACTTTTCTGATACAGCCGATAACGTTTGGTTTGGCGACAGCCGGCTTCGGTCATGGCGCGGATAATCGGCTCATTGTCCTCCAAAATCCAAGACAATTCCGCCCAGTCCCACACGGCGACGCCGTGTTCCACGATGTGTTTAATCAACACCAAATCAATGCCGCGTTTGCGGTAGCCCGGCTCCACGCCCAGCATAATCAGACGCGCGTCGCGGATTTTACGCCACACGGCCAACGCCTTCAGCGTGCGCAGCGGGTGACACAACGTACCGTGCAGAATTTTTAACACGTGGTTCATGTTGGGAATGGCGATGTAAAACCCGGCGGGAACGCCGTCCACTTCCGCCACGCAGGTGCCTTCCGGGCGGACCACCCACTTCAGCTCCTGTACCATATCCTGCATTTCTTCTTCAGAAATGGGGGTGTGGCCCCAGTTTTCGGCCCAGGCTTCGTTATAAATTTTGCGGATAATCTTCGCTTCTTCCTTCAAATTTTTCAGGTTCAGCCGCCTCAGCGTCAGGCCTTTTCCGCGGGCCGCACGGGCCACGATTTTTTCAAACAAAGGCGAAAATTTATCATCTCTCGTCCGTTCAAAAGCCAACAAATCCTTTACTTTGCAAAAACCAGCCTTTTCAATCAGCTCCATATAATAAGGGAAATTATAAGGCATCATAATGGAGGGCATTTTGTCAAAATTGTCCGTCAGCAGTCCATAGATATGATTGGACGAGGGGTTGGCGGGCCCGCGCACCGCGCTCACACCCTGTTCTTTCAGCCACGCTTCCGCCGCCGCAAACAAAGCGCGGGAAACAGCCTCATCATTTATGCAGTCAAAAAAGCCGAAGAAACCGATATTCTCTTGATGATATTGGTTATAAACGTCGTTTACCAAAGCGCAAATTCTGCCCGCAACGGCGCCGTCTTTATACGCCAGTAGCAGCTTGCGCCGCGCATGCGTCCAGAAAGCGTTTTTCGGGTGAAGCAGTTTGAGCGTATCCGCCTTCAGTTCCCCTGTCCAATACGGGTCATTTTTATATAAATCATACGAGAAATTTACAAATTCTTTTAAATTGTTTTCCGCGTCTTTTATGATAATCTGCGTCATATTTTCTCCAAAGAAAAAACCCCGCCGCAGCGGGGTTTTCAAACTATTTAATCACGCCTACGGCCCGGCCCGCCTTGGCAAACGCGTCAATAATTTTCTTGACGTGTTCATCGGTATGCGTGGCCATCAGAGTCAGACGCATCAGCGCGCGGCCCGGGGGAACGGCGGGGCTGACGACGGGATTGGAGAAAATACCCAATTCGTGCAGCGCACGCCACATTTTAAAGCAGTTTTCATTGCTGCCCACATGCACGGGAATGACCGGCGTGGTGCTGCTGCCCAAATCATAGCCCAGTTCGCGCAAACCTTTTTTCAAATTGTCCGTCATGCGGAACAAATTGTCCCGGCGGGAAGTGTCGTTTTCAATCAGTTCCAACGCTTTGTTGATGGAAGCGACGGAAGCAGGCGGCAGTGCGGCGGAAAAAATCTGACTGCGCGCATTGTGGCGGATGTAGTGGATGATGTCTTCGTCTCCCACCACAAAGCCGCCCACGGTGGCAAAAGTTTTGGAGCAGGTGCCCACCACCAAATCCACTTCGCCGTTTTCCAAGCCGAAATGCTCGCAGGTGCCGCGGCCCGTCTTGCCCAAGATGCCGGTGGCGTGTGCGTCGTCAACAATAATACGCGCACCGTATTTTTTGCCGATTTTCACGATTTCCGGCAGCGGGGCGATGTCTCCTTCCATGCTGAACACGCCGTCCACAATAATCAGCTTGCCCGCTTCTTCGGGGAGTTTGGAAAGAACGCGTTCCAAATCCGCCATGTCGTTGTGTTTAAAACGCACCATTTCCCCTTCGGACAGTTTTACTCCGTCCAAAATGCTGGCATGGTCCAATTTATCCACAATGGCGTAATCGCCTTTTTTCAGCAGGCAGCCCACCACCCCCAAATTCATCTGGTATCCGGCGGAAAAGACGAGACCGGCTTGTTTGTGTTTAAAGCGGGCGATGCGCTGTTCCAGCGCGTCCAGCGCTTTGGTGTTGCCGTTTAAAAACCGGGAACCCGCACAGCCTGTGCCGTATTTCAAAGCGGCTTCCGAGGCGGCTTTCTTCATTTCCGGATCATCAGCCAGCCCCAGATAGTTGTTGGATCCCGCCATGATATAGGTCTTTCCATTGAGCACCACTTCCGGCCCCTGCGCGCTTTCAATCGGCTGGAAATAGCCGTAAATACCCATGCGCATGGCGATTTTGGCGTCTTTGAAATTTCTGCATTTTTCAAAAATATCAGACATATTCTTTTCCTTTTATACCGGATTAGTTTTGTACTTTCTTAATAATATTGGTAGTGGAACGCCCTTTCAGCAGGGCAAAACGCGCTACTTTTTTTGCAAATTCCCGGCCCACGATTTCTTCGGGCTTGTAGTCCCCGCCCTTGACCAAAACGTCCGGGCGGACCAGCTTGATCAATTCATACGGAGTGTCTTCTTCAAACACGCACACCGCGTCCACGGATTGCAGAGCCGCCAGCACCAAAGCCCGGTCCGCCTGCTTATTCACAGGCCGCGTCGGGCCTTTGAGTCTGCGTACGGAAGCGTCGCTGTTAAGCCCCACCACCAGCGCGTCGCCCTTGGCGCGTGAAAACTCCAACACGCTCACGTGTCCGGCGTGCAAAATGTCAAAACATCCGTTGGTAAATACGATTTTTTTGCCCGCCTCGCGCTGTTTCTTCAGCCACAAAGACAATGCGCGGCGGCTGAAAATCTTACTTTTTGCTTTCATCTTTCGCTTCCGCGGCCAACATACGTTCAATCAGCCCCGTATCGGTGTTGCCGGAGACGAAATCGGCGTTATTCAGAATCTTCTGGTGAAAAGGTATCGTCGTTTTTACGCCCCGGATTTTGAATTCGCCCAGCGCGCGGCGGCTGCGTTCCAGCAATTTTTCCCGGTCCGGCGCAGTCAAAATCAATTTGGCAATCAGACTGTCGTAATAGCTGGGAATGGTGTATCCCGTGTACATGTGGCTGTCCACGCGCACGCCCAAACCGCCGGAAGGGATCCATTCTTCAATGGTGCCCGGGCACGGCGTAAAATTATGGTCGCTGTCTTCGGCGTTGATACGGTGCTCCACCGCGTGGCAGCGGATGACGGACGCTTCCTCCTGGCTCAGCGTCAGCGGCTCTCCCTGCGCGATTTGGATTTGCATTTTCACCAAATCCCGGCCGCACACTTCTTCGGTCACGGGGTGCTCCACCTGCAGGCGCGTGTTCACTTCCATAAAATAAAAATCTTTGTTGGGAGCCATCAAAAATTCCACCGTACCCACCCCGCGGTACTTGGCGGCTTTGACCAGCTTGACCGCCGCATCCTGCAATTTCTTGCGCACTTGCGGCGTGACGAAAGGAGACGGAGATTCCTCCACCAGCTTTTGGTGGCGGCGCTGCATGCTGCAGTCGCGCTCGGCAAACGCTACGGCGTTGCCGTAATTGTCCGCGGCCACCTGCACTTCAATGTGGCGGGGATTTAAAACAAGCTTTTCAAAATACACGCGGTCGTCGCCAAAGTTGGCCTTGGCTTCGCCCTGCGCGGTTTTCATCATCCGTTCCAAGTCTTCTTCTTTAAAGCAGGCGCGCATTCCTTTGCCGCCGCCGCCCAAAGAAGCTTTGATCATAATGGGATAGCCGATTTTTTGGGCCACTTCCCGGAAATTTTTCCCCACCACGCCGTCGGAACCTGGGGTAATGGGCACGCCGCCTTTCACTGCGATTTCACGCGCGGTGGATTTGACGCCCAACATGCTGATGGCCTGAGCCGTGGGCCCGATAAAGACCATGCCCGCTTTGGTGACCGCGTCGGCAAAGTCCGCATTTTCGGATAAAAATCCGTATCCCGGGTGCACGGCGTCCGCTCCGGTGATTTTTCCGGCGGTCACAATGGCGTCTATATTCAAATAACTCATGGAAGAAGGCGCCGCACCGATGCACACGGCCTCATCGGCCATACGCACATGCAGGCTGTTGCGGTCCGCTTCGGAATAAACGGCCACGGAAGCGATACCCATTTCTCTGAGCGTGCGAATGACGCGCAACGCAATCTCGCCGCGGTTGGCGATCAAAACTTTCTTAAAAGGGGTAATAGTAATTTTGGCGCTCATCGTTTAATCCCGCGGTTCAATGAAAAACAGAGGCTGGCCGTATTCGGCGGGTTTGCCTTCTTCGGCGGAAATAATGCGCAGCGCGCCGGCAACGGGCGAGGTGATTTCATGCTTCTGCGAAGCGCTTTCAATCAGCCCCAAAGCCTGGCCTTCCTTTACTTCCTGGCCTTCTTTGAGCGGCAGGTTTTTGCCTTTGGCCGCCGCATGATAAATTCCCAAAGCCGGAGCGGTGACGGCCGTCAAACGGCAAGTGAACCGGGCCGGTTCGGGCAGTGCCTCGCGGGTTTTGATTTCAATGCAATTGTCGTCTTTGCTGTAGCAAAATTCAGCCAAATCGGTCGTGTGAAACCACCGGGTTATTTTTGTGATGAGTTTGGTATCCATAACGCCTCGCTGCTGCGGGTTTAAAAACAAGTTGTATTTATTTTAGCATTTTTCCCGGCCGGCGGTAAAAGAGCCGCCGGAGCGGAATAACCCTCTTTTTCCCCTGCCGGGCGAAATTTTCCCAAATTATACTTTTATAAAAGCCGCAAAGCGGCAAGGGGGAGAAATGCAATTCCTTAAACTGTTGTTTTGGTTGTTGTTATGCCAGCTGCCCGCTTGGGCGGGAGCCGTCATAACGGCTAAAAATATGGAGTGGTATCACGGGCTTGCGCAGCCGTCTTTTTTGCCTCCGGATTGGGCATTCCCGGCGGTTTGGGGCGTTTTATACGTCTTTATGGGCGCGGCGGGATTTTTTCTCGCGCGGGATACGCCGCCGTCCGGAAGACGCACTACGTTGGTTTTGTTTATCGCGCAGCTTGCCTGCAACGCTTTATGGACGCCGGTGTTTTTCGGCCGGCATGCCGCCGGAGCGGCACTGTTTGTGTTGAGCGTGCTGGTTGTCCTGGTTGCATGGCTGCTCAAACGCGCCTGGCACGGCAGCCGTCCCGCCTTTTGGCTGCTTGCTCCCTACTGGGTATGGCTGGGTTTTGCATGGACGCTGAACTATTCCGTCATGCTTCTGAATTAAAAAGGCCCCTCTCCGGGGCCTTTTCCATATTTCTTTTCTTTATTTGTCTTTGCGGTAGCGCCGCATGAAATCCACGCCCAGCTTCAACGCTTTATAAAAAGTGCTGTCAAGCATGGAAGAAATGTTGTTAAGCAAATCAAACGTACTTTGCGTTTTTTCCACGTTTTCCGCCGCCAGCGCCGCCAAATACTCCACCGACTCGGCCGTGCGCTTAATCTGCACCAGCGTGACCGCCGCGTAAACGACCAGCACCACAAAAGCCGCCACCGCAATCAAGGTCATAATTTGGTAAAAGTCCATATTCCCCCTCCTGTTCAATAAACGTCCTTGATTTTATTTAACCAGTTTCGCGGCGGCGGGTCAAGCCGCAAAAAAGATTAATTTACCGCCAAAGCCTCTTCCTCCGCAAAACAAAATGCAAAATACACGGCCGGAAACGCGGCGATCCGCTCCGCCGGGAAAACCGGAATGTTCAGACGGAAAAATCCGTTTTTGGCGCGGGGAGCAAACCGGTTTCTATTCGGGATTTGCATTTTCGGTTTTTTTATGTAAAAATGAAAAGGTCGCAGGTTTCCGGCCGCGCGGCCACCACACATACAGGACATTTAATCATGGAAAACGCAGAAGTAATCACCAACATCGTCAAAAGAGACGGTTCTATCCAACATTTTGATTCTAAAAAAATTACCAAGGCCATCGCCAAAGCCGCCGAAGTGACGGGAGAGTTTGACGCCGAAACCGCCAAAAAGCTGACCATTCGCGCCATTAACATCATCCAGCAGCTCTATGCAGACACCACCCCCAACGTGGAAAACGTGCAGGACATCGTGGAAGACGTGCTGCTGACCTCCAATTATCACAAAACGGCCAAAGCCTACATCCTGTATCGCGACCAGCACGCGCGCATCCGCGAAATTTCTTCCAAATTCAACGTGGACTTGGTGGACCAATACCTCAAACAGCTGGACTGGCAAGTCAACGAAAACAGCAACATGGGCTATTCGCTGCAGGGGCTGAACAATTATATTTCGTCTGAAATCAGCAAAATTTACTGGCTTAACAAAATTTATCCCGACAAAGTAAAACGCATGCACTCCGAAGGAGACATCCACCTGCACGATTTGGGCCTTTTGGGCGCGTACTGCGTGGGCTGGGATTTGCAGGATTTGCTGCTGAGCGGCTTTACCGGAGTCGTGGGCAAGGCCGAAAGCAAACCGGCCAAACACTTCCGCACCGCGCTGGGCCAGGTGGTCAATTTCTTCTATACGCTGCAGGGCGAAAGTGCGGGCGCGCAGGCGTTCAGCAATTTTGACACGCTGCTTGCGCCGTTTATTTATTACGACAAACTGTCCTACGAAGAAGTCAAACAGGCACTGCAAGAATTTTTGTTCAACGTCAACGTACCCACCCGCGTGGGTTTCCAAACGCCGTTTACCAACCTGACGCTGGACCTCAATGTTCCGTCTTATTATAAGGACCAGCCCGTCATCATCGGCGGAAAGCTGATGGACAAAACGTATAAAGAGTTCCAAAACGAAATGGATCTCTTAAACCGCGCGTTCTGCGAAGTCATGCTGGCCGGCGACGCCAAAGGCCGCGTGTTTACGTTCCCCATTCCGACGTATAACATTACCAAAGATTTTGATTGGGACAACCCCAAACTTACCCCGCTGTGGGAAATGACGGCCAAATACGGCATTCCGTACTTCGCCAATTTCATCAATTCCGACATGAACCCCGAAGACGCACGCTCCATGTGCTGCCGTCTGCGCATTGACAACCGCGAACTGCGCAAACGCGGCGGCGGTTTGTTCGGCTCCGCCCCGCTGACGGGCTCCATCGGCGTGGTGACCATCAACCTGCCCCGTTTGGGATATTTGTCCAAAAACGAAGATGAATTTTTCAAAAACCTGTTGGACCGCATGGAAACAGCCAAAGAAAGCTTGGAAATCAAACGCAAAGTAATTGAACGTTTCACGGCGGCCAACCTCTATCCGTACATGAGTTTTTATCTGCGCACCGCCAAACAGCGCTTCAACCAATATTGGAAAAACCACTTCTCCACCATCGGACTCGTGGGACTCAACGAAGCGGCCGTCAACCTGCTCGGCGAAGACATCGGTACGGAAAAAGGCAAAGCGTTTGCGGAAAAAACGCTGACGTTTATGCGCGAAACCCTGGTCCGCTTCCAGGAAGAAACCGGCAACAATTACAATTTGGAAGCCACGCCGGCCGAAGGCACGTCTTACCGCTTGGCCAAACTGGACAAAGAACATTATCCCGACATCATCTGCGCCGACGAATCCGCGTACAAAGAAGGGCATCCTCCTTTCTACACCAACTCGTCCCAGCTGCCCGTTAACTACACCGACGACGTGTTTGAAATGCTGGATTTGCAAAGCACCATCCAGTCCAAATATACCGGCGGCACCGTGCAGCATATTTTTACCGGAGAGCGCATTAAAGATTTGCAAGCCATGAAGAAGTTTATCAAGACCGTGTGCGAAAAGTACACCTTGCCCTACTTCTCCATCACGCCGACGTTCAGCGTCTGCCCCACCTGCGGCTACATTGAAGGCGAACATTTTGAATGCCCCAAATGCAAAGCCCAGCGCATGCAGGAACTGGAACGCCAGGTACGCCTGCTGGAAGAACAGCTTTACAGCAAATAATTGCTGAATATCCCTTTTTAGGGTTAGCCCGTCTAATCTTTAAAAAGCGGTTCGGTTCCGCGCCAAAAATTATAAAATAAAAAGCGCGACAGCCGGACAAGAAGTACAGAAGTATTAAGGAGAACAACCATGACCGCTGAAGAAAAACAAATCGTAGAAAACAAAATCTCGGAACTGAAAAAAGAAATGCAGGATGTGCACGGTTCCAAATGTGAAGTGTATTCCCGCGTGGTCGGGTATCTCCGCCCGGTGCAAAACTGGAACAAAGGCAAAAAAGAAGAATTTGCCATGAGAAAGACCATGCACGTCGGCTGCTCCTGCGGCTGCGACAAATAGTCCGCTCCTCTTTTCCAAGCTATGAAAATCGGGGGTTTAATCAAATTCACGCTGATTGACTATCCGGGACGGGTGGCCGCCGTGGTGTTCACGCAAGGCTGCAATTTCCGCTGCCGGTACTGTCATAATCCGGAATTGGTTTACCCCCATCTTTTACAGCCTTCCATGCCCAAAGAAGAAGTTTTGTCTTTTCTTCGCAGACGGCAAGGCACGTTGGAAGGCGTCGTCATTACCGGCGGAGAACCCACCCTGCAGGAAGGGCTGCTGCCCTTTATGCGGGAAATAAAAGCCTTGGGCTACTTGATAAAATTGGACACAAACGGCACCAAGCCGGACGTGATTCAAGAAGCGATTGACCAAAAACTGGTGGATTTTATCGCCATGGACCTAAAGGCTCCGCTGGAGAAGTATCCGTCCATTACCGGCGTGGCGTTTGACCCGAACATTCTGCAGCGCAGCATGGACCTTATCCGCCAAAGCGGACTGCCCTATGAATTCCGCACTACCTATGACAAAGAAGTTTTAACGGATGCGGACATTCAGGCGGTATCTGACAGCGTACAAGGCAAATGCTACCGCGTACAGGAATGTCTCCCCGTCGCAAAAGAAAAAGCCGCGCTGAAAGTCATGCACGAAGAGTTGTAAACGTAAAAATAAAAATTTAAGATAAAACCCCGGACAAATATCCGGGGTTTTTTATATTTTGGTATTTTCCCTCAGAGAAAATACAGAAAAAGAAATCTCTTTACCGCGTGACGGCACGGGCTGGAAACCGGTTTACGGAAAAGCGCTGTGTATTATTTACCGCGTATGGAGCGGAAGAAAGAAACCACGCGCGCGTCACAGCGGATGTCACGCAGTGTAATATCTTTTTTAAGACGGACGCCTTCCAAAGAACGGCAGCGGCTCAGGGCCACGTAGGTCTGCCCCGGAGCAAACGCTCCGCGGCCTATATCCAAATAAATTTCATCAAACGTCAGCCCCTGGCTTTTGTGTATGGTAATGGCCCAAGCCAGCTTGAGCGGATATTGCTTAAAAAACCCGTTCACTTTCGGCTCCAGTTTTTGCGACAACGGGTTGAACACGTATTTTACATCTTCCCATACGTGCGGCTCCACCCGGTAAATTCCCCCCTTCAATTCCACTTTGATGAAATCTTCCCCCAAATCATAAACCGTGCCGATGTCGCCGTTGACCCATTGTCCGTTTCCGTCATTGTTTAACATCATGATTTTGGCGCCGCGCTTAAGGTGCAGGGCGCGTTCGGCGGGAACGGCTTTCTTTTGAAACGTCTCGTCCACGACGGCCGGATAAACGAACTCCTTTCCCGGCAAACGGGCCAGCCGGTCCTGGTTGCGCCAAGCCGCGCCCTCGTTGGTAGGAGAGAGGATGACGGCGCCGTCCAAATCGTCGGGTTCTTGCTCGCTTTTACGTACGTTGAGCAAAGCGTCCAGTTCCGCCTGGGAGGCTTCATTTTCGCGGATTTTGTTGAGCAGACGCGCAAAGCCGTCATTCTCCCGCTGACGGAAAATGCGGTTTAACTCAAAGACTTCTATTTTTGTTTGGGCAACGACGCGCGCATCAAAAAAATAAGGGCTGGCATATACCGCGCGGAAATAATCAAACAAACCGCCGGACGGGGCTTCCTCCACCGGCGGCAGTTGGAACAAATCTCCAAAAAGCACCACCTGCTTGCCGCCGAAAGGCGCATCCTCCCCGGTGGAAAGACGCAAAATATGGTCCATGGCGTCCAACAAATCGGCCCGGAGCATGGACGCCTCGTCTATAATCACGGTTTCCAAGGCGTCCGCGGTCCGGCGGGGAAGCTTTTTTAAATTTTCCAAATCCAATAAATTGCCGGGTTTTAACCGAAAAAAGGAATGCACCGTTTGACCGCCCACGTTCACGGCGGCGATGCCCGTCGTGGCCAATACGACGGCGTTTTTGACCGTATTGCGCGCAAACAGTTTGAGCAAAGTGGTTTTCCCGGTGCCGGCTTTCCCCGTAATAAAAATCAGCGGACGAAGAGCGGCCGGACTTTCCAACAACTCCAGCGCGTCTTTAAATTCATCGGTGATTTCCACATTTTGCCCGGGAGGAACGGAATAAAGCATACTTCATTATACTATTTCCGTTCCGGCGGACGGAAAAGCGGACAGTTTGCTATGATATAAACATGAATCCGTCTGTTTTAAACGCTTTGCTGCTCAGTTTCTTGGCCGGGGCCGCTACATGTATCGGCGGTTTGCTGGCGTTTGTGGTAAAAAAAGACAATTTCGCCGTCTTGGCTTTGGGGCTGGGCTTTTCGGCCGGAGTTATGATTTATGTTTCTTTTATGGAAATGATGCCCGCGGCCAAAGACGCGCTGGGCGCCCTGTACGGGGCAAACGCCGGAGCCTGGCTGAGTACGGGGGTATTCTTCGGCGGCGTATTGACGGCGTGGCTGATTGACCGTTTTATGCCCTCCCACCACGTGCACGCCGATGCGCTGGAAAAGAAAAACAAACTCAAACACTTGGGCATTTTTACCGCACTGGCTCTGGCGGTGCACAATTTTCCGGAAGGGCTGGCTACGTTTATGGCCTCTATGGAGAACGTCACGCTGGGCGTTTCCATTGCGGCGGCGGTAGCCGTGCACAACATTCCCGAAGGTATTGCCGTGGCGCTGCCGGTTTATCACGCCACTTCCAGCAAAAGCAAAGCTTTTTGGTACAGCGCGCTTTCCGGCATGGCCGAACCCGTGGGCGCGTTGCTGGGTTTTGCTCTTTTCCGCTCTTTGCTCAGCGATGCGGCCTTCGGCGTCATGTTTTCGCTGGTGGCGGGCATTATGGTGTACATTTCTTTGGACGAACTACTCCCCACCGCCCACGAATACGGGGACGGGCACCGCGTCATCTGGGGCGTCATCGGCGGCATGATGGTGATGGCGTTGTCTTTACTGATTTTCTAAAAGATTTTGTGATACTTTTCTTTCCCAAGCGTAATCAGGGGTGAAGGGAAACCCGTCATTAAGGATAAAAAATGGATTTTGAAGCGGTCTATGCCCGGTGGTTTAAACCCGTTTACGCTTATATCCGCTGCCGTATCTGGGCGGAAAACGAAGCGGCGGACGTAGCCGCCGGCGTATGGCAAAAAGTATGGGAAAAGCGAGGCCAATATAATCCGGCGCGCGGACGCGTGGAGCAATGGCTGTTCGGCATTGCAAGCCACGAAGTCAGTTCATACTGCCGCAGGGCGTATTTGCGCAGAATCCTTTCCTTATCCGGGTTTGAAGAAAACGTGCCCTCGGCCGTTTCTAACGACCTTGGGCGCATGGAAATACAGGAAAAAACCGCCGCGCTGCTTGCGGCCGTGCACAGTTTGTCCCGCCAGGAAAAAGAGCTCATCGCGCTGAAATTTTACTCCGGGATGAACAACCGGGAAATCGCCGCACTGGTCGGAAAAAGTGAAAGCAACGTCGGCACGATACTGCACCGGGCTTTTGTACGGCTGCGGCTAGAACTGGGAAAATGCCATGAATGAACGGGAATTGACACAATTATACCGGCAGTGGGACCCCGACCCGGGACAGACGCTGCAAAAACACATCCGGGCCCGAACGGGAGACCGAAAAACCCCGCTTCTGCGGAGCGGCTGGACTTGGAGCGCCGTTTGCACAGCCGCGGCGGCGTTGGCACTTGTCATATGGCTGCCGCAGCGAAATGAGCAGAGACTGCCGCCGGACATCATGGAAAGAAACGCGTCCCATTACGCGTATTACCAGTCTTTGCCCGCACAGCCGGAACGGAACTTTGACGAACTGAACGCGGTGGATTTCCCGTATTATCAAAGTTTAGGAGAACAAATATGAAAAAAATCTTGTTTGCCGTCATGGCCGTACTTATATTGGTTTCTTACGCCCCGGCCCGGGAAAACGCCCAGCAACCGCTGAAAAACCCCCGCGCAGAAATAGACCGGGAATTATGCCGCCTGCAGAAAGAGACGATGGATTTAGAAGCGCGCGCATGGGCCCGGCGCATCTCCAACGGGGAATTTACGTACGGAGAGCTGAACGGAAACAGCCTCAAGTGGGCGGGAGATCCGGACTGCAACCGCCAGCTGATGCAACAGGTCCAAAAAAATCTGAATACGGGCAACACCGCTCCTCTGACGGAAGAAGAAGAGGCCCGGCTGGAGCAAACCCGGAAAGCAAAACGCGCCGTATTGATGCCGGCCACTCGGGATAAAAAACTGATTGATTCTTTAACGGCGGACCAGTGCATCGCTTTGAACGGACAGTATTGGAGCTGGCGCATCGGACGGGTAAAAGACGTCACGTTTAAAAAATTAAAACAACTTTCCTCCGGCTGGCCAGGCTCTTCGGACTATAACCAAGCCATTATACGGAAAGTGCAAGAAAATATCCGCAAAGGACAAACCGAACCCTTAAGCACACAGCAGGCTTACGCGTATGAAGCCTGCACGGAATACGATGGCAGCGCCTATCAAGAACCCAAGAAAAAATAAAAATTCCCGCAATAAAAAGCCCGCCTCGCGGC
>CAMGSK010000023.1 GCA_946061795.1 uncultured Elusimicrobium sp. | reverse complement strand
GGTATTCTGAAAAACCCGGATGCCAAGATGCCCCTCCTCCGACGGTGACGAAAACCCCGGTGCATTTCGTACAGGACTTCACCAATGTAAGCAAGGACCCTGCTAAAGTGAAAGACGGTACGTGGCGCCAGACCCCTCAGGGAACTTGGTCTTCCTGTAAGATTGACTTGTCCAATGGAGCCGGTTTGGTGGGCTGGGACTCGGATATTGCCCATGTGTATAACGAAGCGAAATTGGCTTATAATAACGCAAATACCGAGACGGAGTTGGTAGATGAATATACGGAGTCCAATCGCGGAACCGCGGCTACCTTATTTGACGCATTGATGCTCTATCCGAGCAGCAGTGTTCCCAAAAATGCCGTCTGTATGTTGGGCAAAACAATTGGTGCGGGCTCTGTGGATACAACGTTGACTATCGAAACTAGTCATAATAGCAATATGTTTGGTGCGTTTGCCGCTTTTATTGGAGAGGACGCATCATTCTTTCCGACTTCTCGGTACATAGGCACTGACGGTGAGGCCTATTGTAATCAACAGTTTATAGGCTGTGGTGCCAATAGCGGTGATAATAGCACATGTAGAGCAGGAGTGGCTAAGAAATATCACTGGGGTCATTATAACGTGTCTGAATGGAATGGTGGCAACAATACTGCTGATACCCCGGAGGCAATGCGTCATATAGATACGGATCCGTGGAAAGATTCCTCTGGCTATATTTTGAGAGAATTGAATCAGCGCGTATCGTATTGGAATCGTGGAGATAGTTTCAGCCGTGGGACAGGAAATGATTCCGTTGAGGATGCCAACCGGAGATTATACTGGAATAAGTATGGCCGCTTCTTCCAAAAACAAGAAGGGTGCGGACTTGATGGTACGATGTCCAAGGCGGCCGCTATTAGGTATATTGAGGTGTTGTGCAACAGCGGAACGAATATTAAACCTACGAATACCGATTGGTTGAGTTGTGGAAAACAGACTTCCAGAGGAACCAGTTCCTCGTCGCCAATATAGAAGTATTCTTCTCATCTCCCCCGGGGTTTCCCCGGGGGATTTTTTTGTCCGCTTCTTCCTGGTGAGTTTGAAAAATATCCCTTTTTGGCCCCGTTTTTATTTTCCGGCTGACTAGCTTTTTTGGCTGCTTTTTAGGCGATGTCAAAAAGTGGCTGGGCCAACCAAGCCCCGATATAATGGTTTTCTGCCCCGGAAAAAAGTATCAAAAAACTTTAAGCAAATTTTCGCCGTCCGCGCGCTTGCGCGGGCGTGAAACCTACGCGCAATATTGCTACAATAATTACATGAAAATCTCTTCTCGCGTGATAGGGGCGGCCGTTTTGTTTTTGTGCGTCTTTGCGCCGGGCGCTCGGGCATTTTTTCCTTTTAATTTGGGCAGGCAGGAAGTAAAGACGGACTATTCCCAAACCGTCTGGGACCGTATCATGCGGGAGCAGTCCGTTTCCGACATGCGCCGGGGCATGGGAGAAATGGCCGCTTCCCGTCACCGGGATGCGGCGAATTCTTTTGCCAAAGCCGTTATCAAAAATCCTCAGGACCCTCTGCCTCACCTGTTATACGGGGCTTCCCTTTATTGGAGCGGCAGGGTGGACGGCGCAATGACCGAATACCGCGAGGCTTTGCGTCTGGACCCGCAAAACGCCATGGGCTACCAGCTGCTCGGTATCGCTTGGGGTTGGAAAGGCGACATCGTGCAGGCGCAGGAAAATTTTTTGGCGGCTGAAGAACTGAATCCTTACAAGGCCGACACGCACATGAACCTTGGTTCCACCTACGCCGCGCAGAAGGAATGGGACAAAGCGTTGGACGAATACCGCCGCGCGGTGGAACTGGCGCCCAAAGAACCTTTGTTTCATTATCAGTTGGGCGGACTGTATGATTTTTTGGGACGCGACCAATTGGCCGAAGAGTCTTATAAAAAAGCGCTGAAGTATTTTTATAATTATGAAGACGCGCAGCTGGCGCTGGCCGCTTTGTATGAAAAGCGCGAAAATTATGCGGCCGCTTTGAAATATTACAAGAAAGCCGTCAAAACCAAACCCGGAGATTTTACCGCCCGTCTGCGCTATGCGTGGCTGCTTTTGCGGAGGGGAGAACCGGCCAAAGCCCGCGCCGTGACGGAGGAAGCGTTTTCCGTCTCCCGTTTCAAGGCCGACGGCCTGGCCCTGAACGCCGTGTACCGCGCCGCCGGACGGGATGAGCGTTCTTTCCGGGAGCAGATTGAACGCTTTCAAGCCAGCCTGTTAAAAGTGCCCCCGGCCAAAGACGTGGTGGTGGAAGCGGCTTTGGATTTTGATCCGCTTTCTTCGCCCAGAGAGCCGGAAAAAAGCAAATTTGCCGAAGCGTACGAGACCCTGCGCGGGCGCGGTTCAGAGGGCGCGTCCGCCGTATCTTTCCGGCGCAGTTTTGTATTAAGCGGGACGGAGGCCGCCGCGCGCGCCGCGCAGGTAAAAGAGCTGGCCGACGAACTGCGGCGAGTCGTATCCTCGGCTGCGGGGAAATACAACGTCGGTATGACGCTGAGCGGGCGTACGCCGGATTACGCTTCCCCGTCCGCGCTGACGCAGCAGCGCTCCGCACCGCCCAAAGCCGTCTATGACCCCCGCATTGTGGGCAATGATATGGGGCTGTGGGTGACGGGAAAAACATGGCTGCGGTATGTGGAAGAAATCGTGCCGGATTTGGATGAGCGTACTGTTCAAACGGGGGATGCGGAAAGTTTTATTTTGCGCGGATTGGCGGCTTTGCTATTGGGAAACGCCGCGGACGGAACGCGTGCCTTTGAGACCGCTCAGACGGCGTCTGCCGCGGACCCGCTGCCGCTTTTGGGCTTGGGAACGGCGGCCGTCATTGCCGCAGACGACCAAGCTGCCGCGGCGTATTATAAACAGGCGCTTCTTTTGCAGCCAGATCATGCGACCGCCAAACGTAATTTGGCCGCCCTGGAGGAAGAATGAGAAAATACGGACAGCATTTTCTGAAAGACATTCGCGTAATTGACGCGATTGCCGCAGCCGTGCCGGAAGGCCTGTGCAATGCGGTGGAAATCGGTCCGGGGCGCGGAGCACTGACGGAAAAATTGTTGAAAAAAGAGTTTGAAAATTTTACCTTGGTGGAGATTGACCCGCAAATGCGTGAGGTTCTTTTGGCGCGTTGGCCGGAACTGGAAGGGAAAATCGTTTTGTCCGATTTTTTAAAATTTGATTTGGCTTCTTTGCCCGCCAGTCCGACGTTTTTCGTCAGTAATTTGCCGTACATTGATGCGGCGGAAATTTTGGACAAGGTTTTGTCTTGGCGGTATTTCTCGGGGGCGGTTTTTATGTTTCAAAAGGAACAGGCGCAGCGCATACTGGCAAAAGAGGGAGGGGAAGGATACGGCCCGCTGAGCATACTGAGCCAATTGCGCGCCGAGGTGAAGCCTTTGCTTAAAGTGGGGAAAGCCTGTTTTAATCCTCCGCCCAAAGTGGAGAGTATGGTGCTGACGTTTAAGAAAAAAGAAACGCCGTTTGCCGACGAAACACGCTGGCCGAAATTTGTCCGTTTGGTGAAGGCGGCGTTTGCACACCGGCGGAAGACGCTGTTTAATTCCTTATCTTTGTGCGGGTTTGACAAGCGGCGCATACAGGAAGCGTTGGCGCGTCTGCAGATGCCTGCATCGGTGCGTGCAGAGCAAATTTCTTTGGAAACCTATGTGAAGCTGGATGAGCTGTTGGGGTAGGAAAGGAGCGTCGGCCACGGCCTTGGCCAGAAGCTCAACGTCAGATTGTTTTAATGTTTAAGAAAACGATTTCCCACTGCAACCGCCGAGGTCTTCCAGTTGATATTCTAATATCCGTTCCTTGATGCCAAAGGGGCGGATTTTGTTTAGCCCCAGGCAGTGTACGGCGGTTTGCATCAAAACCTCCGTGTCCGTCTGCGCCGGGGCGTAAAACTTCCCGGCGTTTAAGAGCGCTTCCTGCGGCAAAAGACCAATCAGTTCACTCCCCGTCACGTCCAGTCCTCTCCGCCCGGCTTCCCGGCGGCAGGCTTCAAAAACTTGGGCCAGGCCCGTTTGGCGGAAGTCTGTCAAATTAAACGACACTTGCGCGCAGCTGTAATCTTGCATATACCAGCCGATGGCTTTGACGGCTTTTAAGCCGCCGTTTTTTTCTCGCAGGACGGAGGCGATTGCTTTGGCGGCGGAAACGTTTTCGGTGTTTAAAGAGACATTGAACGCAATCAGAAAATTCCGCGCGCCGATGACGCACGCGCCCGTTTTTTGCACGGAGGGGGAAAACTCCGCCGGGCCGAAATCCGGCGGCAGTTCTCGGAGTTTTTGCGGCAGGTTTTCGTATTCTCCTTTGCGCAAAAAGGCCAGATTCCGCCGTTCGGGCACGGCCGCGGCCGCCTCGTAGAGATACACCGGCAAGCCCAGTTCTGTCCCGGCGCGCCGGCCTAAGTCTCGGGCCAGCGCGGCGGTTTCTTTTAGTGAAATATTTTGCAGGGGCACCAGAGGGCATACGTCCACCGCACCCAGACGCGGATGCGCGCCGCTCTGGCGTTTCATGTCCACTAGTTGCGTAGCGGACCGGATAAAATCAAACAGCGCTTCCGTCACGGCGTTCGGCTCTCCGGCCAGCGTAAACACGGTGCGGTTGGCGTCGGAATTGGAATCCGTGCCCAGCAGTTTTACGCCGCTTCGGCGCAGAACGGCGGCCAGCGCGTGCAGGACCGCGGTGTTTTTCCCTTCGGATACATTGGGGACGGCTTCTATAAGCTTCATGCGTTTACTATAGCAAAAACGGAAGAGGAAAATCCGTGTGAAAAATAAAAAGTTATGCTATAATACATATAGATACTTATTAAGTTTAAGTATCTGAGATAAATAATACAAGGAAGTAAAAAGTAAAATGGCAAACGGAAAAGTGAAGTGGTTTAACGACCAGAAAGGTTATGGTTTCATCACGCCCGAAGACGGTTCTAAAGATCTCTTTGTGCACTACCAGGAAATTCAGGGCGATGGTTTCAAAACCTTAGCCGAAGGCCAGGAAGTGGAATTCGAAATCGTCGAATCCGAAAAAGGCCCGAAAGCCGTGAAAGTCGTTAAAAAATAACTTTTTATTTTTTAGACTTTTCAAACCCGCGCTTCAGGGCGCGGGTTTTTTAATGCGACAGGAGTAAAAAATGTTGGGAAAGAAAGCGGTGAAAGAGGCGTCTCTTTCGGAATTGTGGTTGTTGTCTTATCCGTTAATCGTCACGATGGCCGCCCAGGTGGTGATGCAGTTTGTGGACCGCATGTTTTTGGCCTGGTACAGCCATGACGCGCTGGCCGCGTGCGTGCCGGCGGGGGTGCTGGCCATGACGTTCGGTTCTATGTTTATGGGGTTAGCCAGCTATACCAGCGTGTTTATTTCACAGTATTACGCACAGAAAAAATACGCTTCCGTCACGGTGTCTTTGTGGCAGGGAATTTTGCTGGCGGTGCTTTCTTCCGTTGTGCTGGCTTCTTTAACTCCGGCCGGAAACTGGGTGATCCGTTTGTTTGACCACGGAGCGGCCGTCACGCCGCTAGAACTGAAATATTTCGGCATTTTGAACCTCTTTGGCGGTTTGTCTGTCATTAACAATGCGCTGGCCAGCTTTTTCAGCGGCCGCGGAAAAACCAAAGTCCCCATGTGGGTGGCCGTGTGCGGGAACGTGGTGAACATCTTTTTGGATTATGTCATGATTTTCGGCAAATTGGGGTTTGCGGAAATGGGTATCGCCGGAGCGGCGTGGGCCACCGTGTTGAGTGCGGGGGCGATGACGCTGGTATTTGGGAGTTTATTGTTTGCCGGCCGTGTACGCAAGACGTTTAAAGTGGCCAAACTGGCCGGATTTTACAAGCCCGTCTTTTCGCGGCTGCTGCGCTTTGGACTGCCCAACGGGTTCGGGTTCTTGATGGATATTATGTCTTTTACGCTGTTTACGTTTATGATTGGCAACATTGACGTGATTTCTCTTCAGGCCAGCAATGTGGTGATGTCTATGCAGCCGGTAGTGTTTGTGGTGCTGTTGGGATTGGGAATCGGCATACAGATTCTGGTCAGTAAATACCAAGGTTTAAACCGCCCTGATTTGAGCGTGCGGGTGGTGACAAACGCTTGTAAAATAGGCTATGCCTATGCCGGGGCGGTCGGCGTGGCGTTCTTTTTCTTTGCCCCGCTTTTTGTGGGGTTGTTTATTCCCGCTTCTTCCGCCGATGCGGCGGCCATTTCCGCCAAAACGTATCCGTTGATGAAACTGATCAGCTTTTTCGTGCTTTTTGACGCGACGTATTTAATTTTCGGCGAAGCCATACGCGGCGCGGGGGACACGAAATTCTACATGCTGGTAATGCTGATATGCGCGTGGGGACTTTTGATTCCTGGCACTTGGCTGTTGGTGTACAAATTGCACGGCGGGGTGTTTATGGTGTGGAGCTGGCTGACATTTTACGCGGCGTTGACGGCAGTGGTAATGCTGTGGCGTTTTCTGTCCGGAAAATGGAAAAATATCCGCGTGACGGGCAACTAGGCCGGTGCGGGGTTTGGCCCTCGGCGCGTCACGGACCGGAAGAGGATTCTGTCGGTTTGGTAAGCGAAAACGAAAGACCGCATTTTAAGCAAAATCTGCTTTCTAATGCGGTCTTTTTGTCGGAGAGAACGCTTCAAAGTAAATCCAAATTTTACCCGGCGGAAACGGATATTTTTTGAAGGGGCTTGACGCATTTTTTTTTTTTGATAAATTTTACGTATGAACAAAATTTATCAAAAATCATTCTTGGGCGTAAAAAACGCCGGGTTTACGCTGATAGAGCTGTTGGTAGTCGTTTTAATCATCGGCATTCTGTCCAGCATTGCGTTGCCACAATATACCAAAGCGGTCAAGAAAGCGCGGGGGACGGAAGCTATGGTGGCGATCAAAGCCATAGCGGATGCGCAAAGCATTTATTATCTGGCTAACGGCGATTATGATGACATGTACCCCAACTACAAAGGGGACAATCTAGACATTGAATTGCCGGAATTAAAATATTTTACTATTGGAACAGATGACTCCCGCGGTTGCAATCACTGGATAGGGAGCAGGTGTGAAATGTCATTATCTTCCAGAGATAGCGCTACATTGATATACCAGTTAAATAAAGGCCAGCTTTCAGAGAGGAAATGCAAGGGAGCGAATTGCTCTTCATATTTTTCCTGTACGGTAAACGAAGACGGTTTCTGTTATTTGAACTAGCACCTCTTAACAAAGCGCTCTCCGAATTTACGGAGAGCGCTTTTCTATTGGGCAAAATAACTTTTGATATAAAATTAATGCGTGCCCGTACTGCCAAATCCGCCGCTTCCGCGCGCGGTGCCGGTCAGTTCTTCGGTTTCTTCAAAATCCGGGTACAAGGTGGGCAGCACGACCAGCTGCGCCACTTTTTGTCCTTGTTCAAAGACAAATTCCGTTTCGTTTAAATTGTACATGCAAACAATCAGTTCTCCGCGGTACGGCGCGTCCACCAGCCCGGCCATGGCTTTAATGCCTTTGCTTTCTACGGAGCTTTTGCCCCAGATAATGCCGGACGTATTTTCCGGCAGTTCCACGGCGATGCCGGTATGCACGTACGTAATGGCGCGCGGCGCCAGCACGGTGCGTTGCAAAGCAAACAAGTCCGCGCCGGAGTCAGTCGGGTGCGCGCGGCGGGGGAGTAAAGCATCGGGGTGCAATTTTTTCACTTTCATGGCATTATCTCAATTTGGCGATTTGTTTTAACGCGCCGTCCGCATATACTTTGACGGAGTCTTGGTCTTTTTTTACCAAAGCCGTCAGCTGCGGGATTAATGATTTGAGCAAAGAAACGTCAAAGGTTTTGTCTTGCGTATATAAAAACGCGTCTTCACTGGCCAATACGCCCGCCATATAGGCGGCGGCGCGGGCGGAATTGATGCGGACGTCGGTTTGGGGGCTTTTTAACCCTTCCTGAATAAAACGGACTGCGTTGCCCGTCATAAATCCCAGGGCCAGCGCATAGGTGGCGGCGGCCGGGGCCGTATAAGAGGTTTTCAGTCCTTTGGCCGTTTCTTCCAGAGTCCATTGTTTGTTTTTGGCCAAGGCGGACGCGACGGCGGAAGAAACGGAGCGGTCTAATTCCGTTTTGGCCATTTTCAGCAAATGCTTGGAAGCGTCTTTTTGCTGCCGGTCGCCCAACCAGGCGGCCGCCGCTGAACGGACTTGGGCGTCCTGGTGGCCGGAAGCGGTTTTGAGCCGTTTAAACGTTTGTTTTTCATTGGAAGAAATCAGGTTCATGGCGCGCTGGGCAAAAGCCGGATCGTAAATGTAAAGGTTGACCACTTCGTTTTGGTAAATGTCCGTCTGCGGGTTTAACACGGTATATGCGGCGGCGGCATAAGCGCGTACGGCGCGGTCCTGACTGGAAACGGCGTTCTGCAGCAGAGAAGACAGCTCCGGGCGGGAGACGCCCATGGAAGTGAGAATGACGGCGGAAAAAATCTTTTTAAGCGTATCGCTGTTTTTAATCAGAATGTTCAGCAAATGGGTTTCATATACGGACGGAGGCGGCAGGCGCACCAAACTGGCTCCGGCGGCGAATACGGTGTTGGGATTTTTGGAAGAAGAGAACAAATCCCACACTTGCCGGGTTTGTGCGGCAGTGCGGGTTTTGGCTTGCAACAGGGGCAGCGCGGAGTCCAAGTCATTGGACGAGGCGGCGTATAATGCGGCGAAAGGAAACGCCAAAACAGCGAATAAAACGGATATTTTTCTCATAAAATCATTATAACATTTTGAAGAGGAGGTTCCCTTTTTTGCCGCATTTGTGCGCGTACGGAACAACGCAAAGAACACTGTCTGTTCGTTATACCAAATAAAATCCGCCGCATATACACGCGGCGGAAAAGAAAGCGCGGCGATGCGCCGAGCGTCAGCGTTCGGAAAGCGTGGCAAGCAAGCGTTTGACGGATACGTTGCCTTGCGGGGCGGGGGAGTCCGCATAAATATGCGTGTCGTGTTCGTTTTGCAACACCACCACCTTTTGTCCTCCCAATGCCAGTAAAAAACGTAAATTGGCGTTCTGATTCATAAAAACTCCGCAACGGTTGGATTTGTTTTTTATAATTTATCGTTTTTATATTCCTCCGGCAAGGGTCTTTGGACCTAACGCCGCCATGGGTCCAAAATATGGAAGAAAGAGGGATTTTTTGTTAAAATAAATCCATGAAAAAAATATTGTTTTTATTTGCGGCGTTTTTGTCTTTGCCCGCTTTTTGCGGCGAACCGCTGATGCTGATTAACCCCTCGCGCGAGACGTTTATCAACTTTCCGTCCGCCGCGCTGGACTCGGAAAAAACCGTCACCGTTTTTCTGCCGGAGCCGGCCGTCCCACTGAAAGGCCGTTATCCCGTGGTATATTTGTTGGGGGCCGTTCCCAAAGACGCGCCCGCCGCAGAGGCGCTGCTGGCTGCTTCGCAGCGCAAAGCGCTGCTGGTCGGTGTGAATTTTGAAGAGAACGATTACGCCGATGTGGACAAAATAGTCCGTTTTATGACGCGGGAACTGGTCCCGTATATCAACGTCAATTATTCAGTGTTTGACGATCCTTCTTCCCGGGCCGTTGTTTCCGGGGGCGCAGCTTCGGCCAAAGCGGCCGCGGCATTGTTGACACAAAAAGATGTTTTTGCCAGAGCCGTTATATTGAACGGAGGGGAAAACCCCGTCTCTTTGGAAGGCGCGGCGGAATCTTTGCGCGTTCTGCTGGCAGGAGAAAGGCCCCAGGTTTTTGCCTGGCAGCAAGTGCTGGAGCGAAAAGGGCTGGCATACGGCCCTGGGTTTGCGGCCAAGCTGGGAGCGAGCGGCTTGCTGGAAGCGGTAAATCTGGATTATTTATTTGCTCCTGCGCAGCAGCTGACGCTTAAAAAACTGCGGGGGGACCTTTTCCCGCGCGTGTTGACGCTCGGGGGCGGGGAGACGGCTTCCTTGTCGCTTTCCGCCGCGTTGGACAACGCCATGACGTTTGACTATTTGCCGCTGGCGCTTAAAATCAGCCCCATGTATTTGGATTGGAACGGGAAAGACGGGACCCTGTCTGTGATTTCCGGTGCACAGCCGGGAAAGGTAAAAATAAGTGTTTCGGCCGGCAAAACGGGCTTTTTGGGCAAAATCAAGCTTAAAAAATAAGCAAAAAACGCTTTTTGGGCGTTTTTTAGATAAAAAATTACGGACTTGTCAACAGATTTTTTAAAAATGCGTTTTTTAGGGGGATAAAAAGGCGAAATTATTTTTCCGTCGGAAAATAAGGCAAAGTACCGGGCGTTCCGCTATACAGCGGGAAAGTTATCCACAGTTTTGGCGGGTTATCCACAGCCTTTTTCCGGAAAAAGAAAAAAAACGCTTTTTTGCCCTTTTAACCAGACTTTGCTGTAGAGTAAAAGCGGAGTTGTCCACAGGTTGTCCACACTTTGTGGATAACTTGGCATAAAACCGATTTTCGGTTTTTTCTTCCGCGCAAGCGCCATTGTTTTGCTATAATTTGGGAAAGTCCCTTGCTTTGTTTGGGAAACGCATGAGGAGAATGCATATGAAATTTTTGAAATCCGCCGTTGTGTGTTTGTTGGCTTTCGGCGTTGCCGCCTGCGCCGCCAATAAGCCCTCCGATGAAGAAGTCATCATCGTAGCCGAAAAAGATCCTATCATTGAACTGGAAGCCAAGAAAAATGAGAAATTGTTCAATCAAACGGAAAAAGAAATGGCGGAGAGCATGAAGCTTCCTGACATTACGTATAAGTTTGACTCCATTCGTCCGCCGGATTATTCGTATGAGTTTTTGGATAAATTGGTTAACGTGCTTCAGTCCCATCGCAGCATGAAGCTGATTATTGAGGGAAATACGGACGTGGTGGGGGATAAGGATTACAACTATTGGCTGGGTTCTTCGCGCGCGATGGCCATGAAATCTTATTTGGTCAGCCGCGGCGTGCGTGCGGACCGTATCCGCGTGCATTCGTACGGGGCGGACCGGCCTTTGACGCTGGACAACAGCCCGGAGGGCCGCTGGACCAACCGCCGCGTGCATTTTGTGCTGACTACGCGGGAATGGAACTCCGTTTATTAAGCTTGTATTTGAATCGGAAATTGAAGATAAGGGGCGTGACTTTTTGTCATGCCCCTTTTTAGAAAGTTTGATTTTGGCGCCAATAAGCTGGATAGACAAAAGCAGTTATGGATATTTGAAAATCCTTCCGTTATACTATATATAGTAAAGATTTGAAGGAGGTATTTATGCTTTTAAATAAATTAAACAGATATAAAGCGGCCGGAAAAAATACCAGCGCCGGTTTTACGCTGATTGAATTGTTGGTGGTGGTATTAATTATCGGCATTTTATCTTCTATTGCGCTTCCCCAATACACCAAGGCGGTGGAGAAAAGCCGTTTGGGCGCTTTGTTGCCGAATTTAAAAGCCTTGCGCGACGCGCAGGCCGTCCAATGGCTGGAGACGGGAGAGTTTGAAGAAGATTTGACAAAACTGCCTGTTTCTTTCCCGGACTGCACCCCCGTGGCTATGAGCGGCAGCATAGTGGGGACCGGTTATGCGTGCGGCAAGCACAGTATGCGCGTTTATGCCTCTGGGACAGGGAATGACGCTTACGCGTTGCTGGAAGTATATACAAAGGCGGACATGGACAGCGCCCCGCTTGGATGGCGTGAAAAGATGGAAGGAGGAAAGAAAACGGGAGAAACCTGTTTGCCGCTGCGCGGGAATACGATGGCGGAAGGCATTTGCAAAAGTATGGGAGGCAAATGCGGAAATACGTACGGTTCTCACCACAGATACTGTGAAGTGGAGTAGCAGGCTTTATGCACGGTGCGCCCCGGTTTTGTCCGGGGCTTTTTTAATATTTTTTTGCCGGAGATAATGCAAAAAATTAGTGGTTATTTTCCGGTTGGTTGAGCAAAAGTTTGATCAGTTCTTCGTAGAAACGGTTGATGTCTTCGTTTTTATCCAGCAGGTTGTTGGCGATGAACGCAAAGGCGATGAGGCGGCCGTTTTTATCCTTCACGTATCCCGCCTGGGCTTTGACGCCGTCTATCGTGCCTCCTTTGACGCGCACGTCCTGCGTGCGTTTGAACGGAGCCAGAAAACGGCGCAGCAAAAGCAAATCCCCGCGGTCCCGCGGCGTGGCGAGGGAACGGTAGTAAAAATCAAAATCCGGTCTTTTGGACATAAGCGTCAATACATCCGTCAATGTTTGGGCCGTGGCCTGATTGTCCCGCGAGAGTCCGCTGCCGTCATATAAAACCAAATTTTTTGTTGAAATCCCGTTTTTTCCTAAAAAATGTGTCAGCCGTTTTACTCCGGCTTGCGTGGAGCCCTTCTCTCCGTTCCGTACGGCCAGCATGCGCAGCAGCATTTCCGCATAAAAATTAAAACTGCGTTTGTTGAGTACTTCCAGAATGTCTTTCATCGGTGCGGAGCGGTGCAGATACAGAAGATGCATGGCCGCGTAATCCGGCGCATGATATAACAAAGCGGGAGATTGCCCTACGGAAACTCCGTCTTCTTTCAGCCGGTCCGTCAGCAAATCAATCAGGGTTTGGGGCGGCTCCGGCAATGCGGCGCGAACGCGGAGAGAACCGAAATCTTTCGTGGGCAGCGTGCCGTAAATTTCCAGATTATATTGTCCCGGCGCGGCATAGACATAGGCGTTGTCCCGGCGGTTTTTTGCGTCCGCTGTCACAAAGGAGCGGACACTTAGGTTCTTGGGAGAGGGAGAAAAAGAGACGGCTTCCAGAAGCGCGCCGTGCCGCGGCTGGGGAGAAAAAACAATATCAAAAGAGTTGTCGTTAAAAGCCAACGCCGTGGCGGGTGCGGCGAAATAGTTGCCCATGTTTTGCCAGTTGATTTTGGGTGGGACGGACGGACCTTCAAATAAAGAAACGTCCGCATAAATGCGGCCCGTGATGCGTTGGACGCCGGCTTTGCGTATCTCTTCGCTCCATTGGCGCAGCAGCTCCTGCCAGGAAAGACTTCCGTTGACGCGGTCCGAACCCAAGGTGGGGTCCCCGGCTCCGCGGATATAAAGGTTCTTCACCGCGCCGTGTTCATCCGGCGCCGTATCCGTGTATAAAGCGGTTTCAAAACGGTAAAACGGGCCAAATTCGTCCAATACGGCGGCGGAAGTGAGCAGCTTGAGTGTGGAAGCGGGAGCCAGACGCAAATCCGGTTCCTTGCTGAACAGAGGCTCTCCGTCCGTATAGACCGCGACGGCCGCCCAGGAGGTTCCTTTCAGAACTGTGCGATCTGCCAAAGCCCGCACTTGGGGCGTTAAATCCGCAGCCCGCGCTCCCGCCGCCGTCAAAAAGAAAAAAATGGATAAAAACAATTTCATTTATAATATAGAATAGCAAAGTTATGTGCGGCGGGGAAATGATAAAATAAAACAAAGGAGTCTATGTATGCTGATTATTCCCGAGAAGAAAAATATCGCTTTGGTGGCTCATGACAACAAGAAAAAAGATTTGCTGGAATGGGCTTTGTATAACAAAGGTTCTTTGTGCAAACATCATCTGTTTGCCACCGGCACCACCGGCACGCTGCTTTCTGAAGTACTGGGCTGCCCCATTCACCGCTACAACAGCGGTCCGTTCGGCGGGGACCAACAGATAGGCGCCGCCATTTCCGAAGGGGAAATTCACGCGTTGATTTTCTTTTGGGACCCGCTCAACCAGCTGCCGCACGACCCCGACATTAAGGCTTTGCTGCGTTTGGCCGCCGTATGGAACATTCCCGTGGCCTGCAACCGGGCGACGGCGGATTTCCTGATTTCTTCGCCTTTGTTCTCGCAGGATTATACGAAAGTCCTGCCGGATTACGGCCCCTATTTAAACCGCTTTAAGAAATAAGGGCCGGACGAAAATGCTTTGTAAAAAACGCCCCGGGTGTCGGCCCG
>CAMGSK010000022.1 GCA_946061795.1 uncultured Elusimicrobium sp. | reverse complement strand
AACGCAGCAGAATAAAGGAATTAAAAATTTATTCATGCTTTCCGTCCTCTTTCAAAATATAACTGGCGGCGGCCCGCATGTCTTGTGCGACGAAATCCGGCCGCAAATCCGCGTATTTTTTCAAATGATTCTTTCCGTTGGCCGTCATCACCAGCACGGAGCGTAAACCCAGCTTTTGGCCGAAGAGCACGTCGGCTTTTTTGTCGCCCACCATAAAAGAATGCGCCGGGTCTATGTGGTATTTGGCAATCAGCCGCTCGCCCAACAGCGTGCCGGGCTTGCGGCAGGCGCAATCCTGACCGGGCGCGTGCGGGCAAAAAACGATTTCTTCCATGACGGCGGGTTTTAAAATTTCTTGCAGGCGCGCGTGAACGGCGTTTACTTCTTTTTCGGTAAAATATCCGCGTCCGATGCCGGACTGGTTGGAAACGATGAAAAAGTGAAATCCCGCTTCTTTCAGCCGTTTGAGCGCGGACGGGACGGGCGCATAAAGACGCACGGCGGCGGGGTCGCTGAGATAGACGCCGGGTTTTTCGTGGATAAGGGTGCCGTCCCGGTCAAAAAACACGGCTTTTATTTTATCGTGCATTCGGGGTGCTCCGCAAACCATTTGGCTCCCTCGGCTTCGCGTTTCCAGCGGTTGTGCGCCCAGAGCCAGTTGCCCGGATTTTTGCGTATCCAATCTTCGTAAATGTCGGTCAAGCGGCGCACGAAAAGGCGGATGTTGTCCTGGCTGTATTCTTTGGGGGGTAAGACGGGGTCGTGCACCGTGCAGACCAGTTTGCCGTTTTCGCGCGTCACCTCCACCGGGAACACCGGCACCTGCAGACGAATGGAAAGCAGCGCCGTAATGGGGGAGATGGCGGCCGGGCGGCCGAAGAAATGCATAAAAATTTCACTGGCCACGACGTTTTGGTCCGTCAGAATGCCGATGAGCTTGCCTTTTTTGAGCCAGCGCACGCAGGCAAAGAAAGGGTTGGCGTCGTGATTGCTGTAAAAAGTTTGTCCGCCGAAGGTATGGCGCAGGCGGTTGGTTTCTTCGTCCACGTACGGGTTGTCCACCCGCTGGGCCATGACCGCGCTGAAAATGCCGTCGGCCGACGCGGCCAGCCCGAAGGCTTCCCAGTTGGTAAAATGCCCGATGTGAATAATACCGCCGGTGTTGTCCTGTGCGCGGTGCAGCTTGTCTATGCCGCGCAGTTCTACAAAGCGGAGTACCTTTTCGCGCGGATAGGATGAAAGCTTGATAAATTCGGCCAAAATTTGCCCCATGTTGCGCCAAGAGTCTTTGGCGGCCCGGCGTGCTTGCGCGGGGGACATGTCCGGGAAGGCCCGTTGGATGTCTTGGACGCTGCGTTCAAAGCGTTTGCTCATGACCGCGGCGGCCGCGGTGGTGCAAAAACGGCCCAGCGCGCAGGCGGCCCGGTAGGGCAGCAGACGCAAACAGAAGCAGGCGGTTTTTAAGCCGGCGTATTGGATAAAATAAGAAGGAGATTTTTGAAAGCGCATACCCCATTATAGCAATTTTCTTTCCGCGTACGGAGAGGTAAAGACGCGGCAATAAATGCTAAAATATAACAAATTAACAGGCAGAGGACTGATTTATGGACGCATTGGCTTTGCGGGAGAAAATGAAAAACAATTTTTTGGGCCGGGCGGTGCTGCATGCCGCCAGTAAAATATACGGTTTCGGCGCATGGCTGGACCGCGCTTGCTACGACAACGGCTGGAAAACCGCCAAATCCGTCAATTCCCGCGTGGTGTGCATAGGCAACATTACCGCCGGAGGCACGGGCAAAACCACGGCCGTTTTGCTGGCCGCCACCGCGCTGGCCAAAGAAGGACTGCGGGTGGCCATCGTTTCGCGCGGATACAAACGCCAGCAGAAAACCGACGACGTGGTGGTGCTGTTTGACAACCCGGACGCGGACTGGCGCAGCGCCGGGGACGAGCCGTACATGATGAGCCGCGTGTTGAACCAATACAAAGTGCCCATCGTCATCGGGCGGGACCGCGCCGCCGCGGCCACGGAAGCTTTGCGCCGCTTTAAGAGCCAAATTATTTTGCTTGACGACGGCCTCCAGCACCATAAACTCAAACGCGACGCCAACATCATTTTAATTGACGCCAAAAATCCGTTCGGCGGCGGGCATTTGCTGCCGCTGGGCAATTTGCGCGAACCGATGAGCGCGCTGAAGCGGGGAGCTTTGTTTGTGCTGACGCATTGCGACCAGGCGACGGAGCGCGAACTGGAAGACATCAAAGACAAAATCCGCGAATACAACGACTGCGCGGAAATTTTGGAAAGCGTGCACGAGCCGGAATATTATTTTGACGTGTGCAAAGGCCAAAAGACGGACTTGAAACAAATTAAAGGCGCCGCCGCGTGTTTCAGCGCATTGGGCCACCCGGAGACGTTTGAAAATACGCTGCGGGGCTTGGGACTGGAGCTGAAACAAGTGTGGCGTTTCCCGGACCATGAACATTATACGCAAGACCACTTGCGCACGTTTGAGCAGACACGCAACGGCCTGCCGCTGATTACCACGTTTAAAGATTTCGTGAAATTTCCCGACAACTGGCGCGAGATTTTGAGCGGGGGAGTCTATGTGCTCTCCGTCAATCTCAAAATACGCGGCGGCGAAGGAGAATTGAACAAATTTACCGACGCTCTTTACCCCAAGTTTTCCCAAATGAAAAAATAAACAAACCCCGCCTTGTGCGGGGTTTTTGCATTTTGCCGTGTAAGCGGAGAATGTGGCTTGCGTTCAAAAGCAAAGCGTGATCAGCAAAAACAGCGGAACGGCGAATAACAGGCTGTCTATCCGGTCCAAAATTCCTCCGTGTCCGGGCAGGCAGGTCCCCATATCTTTGATTCCCGCTTTTCTTTTTAAAACGGATACGCTTAAATCTCCCGCCAGACCCAACGCGGCCAGCACCGCGCCCGCCAACGCGGCCTGCCAGCCGCTTAACGGCGTATAGTAAGGCGCAACCCAAAAAGCCGCCGCCGCACTGCTGCACACGCCTCCGATGAAGCCGCCCCAAGTTTTTCCCGGGCTGACCTTCGGGGCGATGGGCGTTTTGCCCAGGCCCTTTCCCCAGAGATATTGGGTGATATCGTTAAATTGACAGAGCGACACGGAGAAAAAGAAGGCTTCTTTTCCGCCCGGCAAAAAGAATGCGGCCTGCCAGCAAATCAGAGACCCCGCCACCGCCGCCCATGCTGCGCACGCCGCGCTCGCTCCGTTTTGGTGGCGCCAAATGTGGCGGTATATTTCTCCGGCCGCCGTTCCTCCCACGGCCAGAAAGACCGCCGCACTCCACCACGGGGGGAAAACAAAAAGAGACGTAAACACCAAAATAATCCCTCCCCATGTTTTAATACGGAGCAGAACACGGGCTTTTTCCGGAGAAGGCCTCCGTCTGGCCGTCCACCGCGCGCACGCGGCGGCAAACGCCAGCAGCAGCCAAATGACCGCCAGTCCGCGGGTTATGGCCGGGGACATAAGAGATTCCTCTTTAAAAATACATGCAGCAGCGCGGCGGCGGGCAGGTTTAACGCGGCCAAAACGCCGAAAACGGCGGAGGAGTCCTGCTTCAGCCACAACGCTCCCGCGCACAGGCCGCTCCCAGCCACCATAAACAGCGCATTGACGATGTTATTCGCGGCGATGACGCGCGCCCGGTCTTTCGGGCGGGCCAGCACTTGCAGCAGCGCCGTCAGCGGTACGACATATACGCCGCCGCACGCGGCAAACGCCAGCAGGTCAAATGAAATCCGCAACCCGGCAAAAGAAGAAAGAAACGCGCCCAGTCCCGCCGCGGCCGGCGCAGCGGACGGCGTGAGGCTCAGATATGTTAAATCCGCCAAAAAGACGGAAGACAAGACCAAAGAAGCCACGCAGTATTTGCCGGAAATCCGTCCGCCCAGCAGAATTTGGCACAGCAGAGACCCTGCGCCCACTCCGGCGGAAAAAAGAACGATGAAGAAAGTAAACACCGCGTCGTTGCCCTTCAAAACGTAGGTGACGAAAGTGGGGATTTGGGCCAGCAGTACCGTTCCGCCCAGCCAAAACCAGGAAATGGCCAATACGCACAGACGGATAGAAGGCGTTTGCCAGGCAAAGCCTGCGCCCCGTACCGCGCCGCGCAGAAAGTTCCAGTCCGCGGCGATTTCCGGCGCGGCGGGTTTTTGGGCAGGAATGCGCAGGGAGCCCGCCGTCGCGGCCAAAGCGGCCGCGCATAAAACGGCGTACAGCGCGGCGTGGGAAAAAGAAAAGATGATTCCGCCCAAAATCGTGCCGCCCAAAATGGACAGATACACCGCCGCCTGCATCAAAGCGTTGGCCGCCAGCAAGTTTTCTTTGGGCAGAATTTCGGGCAGAATGCCGTATTTGGCCGGGCTGAGCATGGAGCCGCCCGTGCCCATGGCCAATAACGCTGTCAGCAAAAGCGGTAAATTTTGCCAGTAAAATCCCAGGCAGGCCGCGGGGACAAAAGCCAGCTGTGCCCAGCGAAGCACTTGAATGAAGCGGTTTTTTGCGTATTTGTCGGCCAGTTCTCCGGCCAAAGCGGAGAACAGAAAAGCCGGCAGCATCAGGAGCCCCACCGCGGCGGCGGACACGAAGGATTTGGTTTCCCGGGTCAGGCCCGTCATTTCAAACATGACGAAAGAGGTCAGCGCCGTACGGAAAAAATTGTTATTGAACGTATCAAAAAACTGCGTGAAATTAACCCAGAAAAACGCCCGGTCCGAGAAAACGGAGAATAATTTGCGCATAAAGAAAAACCCGCCGCTGCACGCGGCGGGTAATGGAAGAGATTAATGTTGGATGGCGGCGGCCGTCAGCGCAAAGCCGACCAGCGTCAGCCCCCATTGCAGCAGACAGCATACAATGGCTTGAAAATAAATTTTGCGCGTGCCTTCCCAGCGGCTTTGCAGGGAGCGGTCCTTGCGGTGCGCGCTCCAGAAAAACTGGACGGCGTCGTCAAACGTTTTTGCGTCCTGGGGGTTGGCGTACAGCACGTCAAAAAGTTTTCCTTCCACAAACAAGTGTACGCTTAAAAACATGGTCCACATGCCGAAAACGGAGCCCAGCCCCATAATGCACGCGCCGATAATGTCCATCGGCACGCTGGGATTAAAGAAAAAGTTAAAACCCGTAATGGCCGTGGCGTATCCCACCAGAGAAACCACCAACAGCTGCGGCGTGATGCTTAAAAACGCGCTGACCACTTTGCCCGATACATTGTGTTCCATAACGGCTTTGTCCAACTCTTGTTTTGCCATAAATTCTCCTTAGTGATTTTTATTTATTCTATAAATTTTTTCCCAGGCTGACAAACTGCGGATTTGGGCCTCGTCCCATACCGATTGCGGGCGCAGCCGCCGGACGGTTTCCAGCGCGTCTTTCAGATCCGGCCCGTCTTGCTGCGCCGCCAGCGCGGCCGCGGCGACGGCCGCCGAGCGCGAAAGCCCCAACGCGCAGAATACCAGCGTCTTGCCCCGGCGTCTCATCAGCCCGAGCAGGCGTACGGCCCGGTTGATTTGGCGTGGGGACTGGGCCGTCAGGTCCATGCGCGGCAGCGCGCGCAAAAGCGTATGGCCGCCCGTTTTGGGAGAAGGAAATTCTCCCGTCAGGTCCAGCAGGCAGTCCCAGTTTTTTGCATCATCGGGAAAAGAACCCAAATACAAATTTTTGGCCAATTGGACAAAGGGGGGTGTTTTGCGCGTGAAATACCGGCGGGATAGCGCGGCCGCCCAGCGGTACGGAGCCAATAAAATGAAAGAAGAGAGGGAAACGCGGCCTTTTGCGTCTTTTTGAAAGACGCGCGGACCGAGTCCGGCGTATCCCGCCGCCACCGCGCCCAGCGCAAAAGCGGGCCAGCAGAGAATCCAACCCCAGCCTTGCAGCCAAAACGCCGCGGCGGCAAACAACGCGGTTCCTGCCGCATACAGGAGGGCGAGTTTAAAAGATTTAGCCGGGTCAAAGGGCTTTTGCGCTCGGGGATAGGTTTTTACGGGCAGAAAATAAGTAATGAGCAGGCCGGCGCAAAGGCCGGAGGGAACGTCTATAAAATGGTGCTGCCACGTCGTCAGTACGGACAGGCCGACCAGCAAAAACCATCCGGCGCACAGGCGCGCCGTCCATCCCCGGCTGTGCGCCCGGAATCTCAGCCATACGATCCACGCCAGCGCGATGTGCAGAGACGGAGCTTGATTGTACGGCGCGTCAAAGGTTTCCAGCGCGGAAAACAGGCTTCCGAAAATTCCTCCGCTTTCCGGCCGGACGAAAGAAAAAGTCATCGGATAGAGAACAAAGCACAGACAGCAAACCGCGGAAGCGGCCGCCAGGCGCAGCGCATGCGTGCGGAGTTCTTTGCGCGACGTGCAAAGAAAGAGGGAGAGCGCGTACAGCAGGTCCAAACTCCAATACGGGACAATCGTCCAAGACCAAAAGGGAATGCCGCGTTCCCATTCAAAGAAAATTTCGGCGGTTTGCGCCTGTTTGGCCGCGGCGGCCGCCCAGCCGTACGTCAAGAAGAAAAAGGGACCCAAAAACAACAGCCACAGTCCCGCGCGCGGCCAAAGGTTCTTTCTTTGTCCGGCGGTCATGATTTTTGGGCTATGGAAACGGAAAACATGCCCTGTTCGTCTATGATTTGGGTTTGTTTGACAAATCCCGCCTGCGCGACCAGCGCGTCCATTTCACCTTGGCTGCGCGCGCGCATGACCCACAATTTGTCCGGGGAAGACAAATCTCTCAGCGTCCGGGCAATCAGCTCCAGCTGGGGGTGCCAGGGTTGGGCCGTATAGACGAGCAGGCCGCCCGGCTCCACCGCGCGGGAGAGCCCTTCCAAGGATTTGCGGACGTTTGCGTTGTCCGGGAAAATTTCATAGAAACCGGACACCACCGCCAGCGTCGGGCGGGGAGAAACGGCGGCTACGTTGTCGGCGTCAAAAGCGTCGCCTTGTTCAAATTTCACTTTGTCCTGCAGACCCAGCTTTTGGATCAGTTCTCTGCCCTTTTTTACGTTTTCGGGGTCATAGTCCCGCAGCAGCGCGCCGTCAAAGCCCGGTCCGTCCTTCAGCGCGTCCAAAATATATCGGCCGTGTCCGGCGGCTGCGTCCAAAATGCGGACGGGCATGTGTCGGGTTTGCAAATCCTCGGCGGCCTTTTTAATCATCGTTTCCAGGTTAGTTTTGCGTTGGCGTATTCCCGCCCAGCCCGGTGTTTTCAGGTAAAACCAATCAAAAAGTTTGCCGATTCCCGCCCGCCCGGAAGGAACGTTCTGATAGACGTAATCCAGCATGGCGCCGGAGTTGAAGCCGGCGTCGTCTCCCAGTTTTAATCCGTCGGAGAGGCGGCCCAGCGTGGAAAAAGCTTTCCGTACGCAGCGGTAAAAAACGCCTTTTGGGGAGAAGCGACTCAGGGGCGTTTGCAGCGCGCGGTATTCGTCGGCAAAAGGGCTCCAGCGGTCTTCCTCGGAGTAATCGTGTTTGCGGGGGGCTTGCGCATACAGCGAGGAAATAAACGCGCGCATTTTGTCAAAAACCGCTTTGCGTTCTTTTTCTCCCAGCGTATCATGGAAAAATCCGTCCAGTACGTGTTTTTCTTTTATAGACGAGCCCAAATTCTGATAGAAAACGTGCTGCGGTTTGTGGTGCACCACCACGTCGCTGCCGGATATAAACAGCTGCACCGGCGTATGAATGGACCGCGCGTCCGCCGTCAGTCTGCGGCCCAACTGCGCCAGCTGCAGCAGCATATGGCTGGCGATGGCTTTGGTAATCAGCGGATCTTCGTTATAGGATTTGCGCCGCTCTTCGTCATGGGTCAAAAAGTTGGCGTTTACGTAGGAAGAAATGTAAAAATGGCGTCCCAGCACTTTCTGCCACAACGCCATACCCGCACAGGCGAAAGGCACGTAAAGCTTGATGCTCAGCGCGGGAGAAGCCAATATCATGCCCCGGATGTTCGGCGCGTAATCATGCACCCAAGCGGCGGCGTAAACGGCGCTGATGCTTTGGGCGATGATAAAAATGTTTTCTGCGGGGTAGCCGTAGCGGGAAGAAACGTATTTGACGAAATCGTCCACGTCCTTTACGCTGCGCGCAACGGAGGGGCTGTAGCCTCTGGGGCCTTCGGTGCGCCCGTGGCCGCGCGCGTCAAAAGAAAACATGTCGGTTTGCGGCATGTCCAGTTCGTCCACAATATGCTGCAGGCGCGCGCTGTGTTCGTGCCCGCGGTGGAGCAGAATCAGACATTTGCTTTTGTCCGCGTTTTCCGCGGGCCAGCGGCGGTAAAAGATTTCCTTGCCGTCAGAAGCCGTAAACGAATTTTCCAAAGAGGTTCTTTTTGCGTTCATTTGCCGCCCTCCCGCAAAGCGTTTTTTAAGCGGTTCCACACGCTCCACGTCATCAGACAGCTCATCAGCGCGACGGCCCAGTCCGTCCCCTGCGGTCCCGGAAAACGGAAAAACGCCAGCAGCCCCAATACGCCGAACCAAAAAGCGCGGTCGCTTTTGCCCATCGGGCCGTCATAGCGGCGGGAGGAGCCGATTTGCACGGCCATAATGCCCGCCGTTTCGGACAAAACGACCAGCACCGCAAAAGCCGTCGTCAGCCATGCATTTGCCTGGCGGACGTATAAAAAGGGCAGATAAAGGGCCAAATCGGACAAAATGTCTCCCATTTCGTTCAGCACCGCGCCCAAACGGGACTGTTGGTGATATTCTCTGGCCATCATGCCGTCAAATGCGTTGAGGGCCATGCGTACAAACAGAAACAGCGGAAGCGTCAGATAAATCCACGGATGTCCGGGTGCCGCCAGCGCGGTGGCCGCGCCCAATGCGCAGGAGAGCGCAAAAGCGGCCAGCGTGACTTGATTGGCCGTAAACCCGCGCGAAACCAGCAGACGCACGCAGGGGCGGAGAAGCTGTTGAAATTTGGGCTTAAGTTGGTATATGGAAATCATGAATATATTATATAAATTCTTTTTTGTACAATATAAACATGTTTATTTTATACGTATTGTGCGCGGTCGTATTATTGGCGGCGCTTGCTTTGTTTGTCCGGCATGCGGCCGGCGGCAGACAGAGCCCGCTGCTGACGCTGCCGTCCGATTACGGCTTGGCGGCGGAAGAGGTGTTCTTCCGGGCCGAAGACGGCGTGCGGCTGGAAGGGTGGTTTATTCCCTGTTTCGGCGCGGACAAAACGATCGTACTCTGCCACGGCTTTGACATGAACAAAGGGGATATTTTAAAAAGAACCCATTATTTGGCCGCCAAATACAATTTGTTTTATTTTGATTTCCGCGGTTCGGGCAACAGTTCCGGGCGCAGTGCCATCGGTTTGGATGAGAGCCGGGACTTGCGCGCGGCGGTGGCGTATTTAAAAGAAAAATATCCCGCCCAGTGCCGGGAAATCGCCCTGTACGGATTGTGCATGGGCGCGGCGGTGGCTTCCTATTACACCGCAACGTGCGGCGGAGTGAAGTGCCTGCTGTTGGAGTCGGCCTACTATTCATTTAAAAACGTGGCCAAACGCTGGGCGTGGTCGCACGTGCGCGTACCGTATTTTCCGCTGGTGTCGTCCTTTTTGTTCGTGCAGGAAAAAAAGAGGGGGAAAAAGGTGGAATCTTTCGCGCTGAAAGAAACGGCGGGCAAAATCACCTGCCCGGTATTGATTGTCCAGGGCGAGCGGGACCGCTTGGCTCCCGTAAAAAAAGCGCGCAAAATCTATGACGCGCTGCGGGGCCCCAAAGAGCTGTGGGTGGTGCCGGACTGCGGTCACACGTCCTGCGCCAAAGCGGGCGGCGCGGCCTATCAAAACAAAATCCAATCCTTTTTTGAACAAAATTTCTAATCTCTTTCCGCCCACGCTGATGAATGCCAAGGCGGCGGCGTTTTGCCGCGGAAGTTATCGGGTCAGTTCCAAAATGTGGCGGTAATAGGGATTGTCCGGCCATTGGGCGGCATTTTTCCGCAGGGTTTCTTTGGTGACGAAGCCTTTTCTGAGCGCGATTTCTTCCAAACACGCAATTTCCGTTCCCTGCAGGTGCATGGAGCGGACGAAATTGGCCGCTTGCAACATACTTTGGTGCGTTCCCGCGTCCATCCACACAAAACCGCGTTCCAGCCGTGCGGCGTGCAGGAGTCCGTCTTGAAGGTAAAGTTTGTTTAAGTCCGTAATTTCCAGCTCGCCCCGCGCAGACGGCGTGAGCCGACGGGCGTATTGGACCACTCGCTCATCGTAAAAATACAAACCGGTGACGGCAAAACGGCTTTTGGGTGCTGCGGGCTTTTCCTCCAAAGAAACGGCCTTTCCTTTCGCGTCAAATTCCACTACTCCGAAGCGGCAGGGGTCATCCACCTCGCAGGCAAACACGGTGGCTCCTTCCCGGCGTGCGGCGGCCTGAAGCAAGAGCTTCTCCCAGCCGTTTCCGTAGAAAATATTGTCTCCCAAAATCAGCGCGCAAGGCTGTCCGGCCAGAAAAGTTTCTCCCAGCAGAAACGCGTCGGCAATGCCGCGTTTTTCGTATTGGACGGTATAGCTGAGTTGTACGCCCCACCGGGAGCCGTCTCCCAATACGCGTTTGAAATTTTCGTGGTCTTCGGGATTGGTGATGACCAATACGTCGCGTATGCCGGCCGAGAGCAGGGTGGCCAGCGGATAATAAATCATCGGTTTGTCATATACCGGCAATAGAATTTTGGAAATAGCTAATGATGCGGGGTACAGCCGCGTTCCCGCTCCGCCCGCCAGAATAATGCCTTTCATGCTATTTGTCTCCCGTGTCGTTTGTTCTTTTTTGGTGTGCCCGCTCATAGTTGTAAATGGACATACGGTCCCAAGTGACTCCCCGTTTTTTAACGGAGGCGGGCGTCCCCGCCAAAACGGTGTATTCTTCTTCAAACGCTTTAGTCACCAAAGAGCCCATACCCACGACGGTGTTGGCCGGGATGCGCGCATTCTTGCCCAATAAAACGTTTGCGCCTATCCAGCAATGGTCTCCGACGGTAATGGGGCCGGAGGGGCGGTTGATGATTTCTCCCGTTTCTTTATCCAATAAAGTATGCCCGTCGTCAGAGCGGAACAGAATATTTTCCGCCAGCATACAATTTTTGCCGATAATCACGCCGCTGGTAGAATCAGGGCGAAATTCGGCACTGCCAATAGTGGTCCCTGCGCCAATCTTGCATATCTGCCCGTTTCCTCCGCTAAAGAGGACTTTTGTGTTATATAAGGACGGAGAAGGACCTATTTCCACATATACGTTATTACTTTTGATATGGATTTCATCATTTTGTCCTGTAATGGGCAAATGTAATAAAACAGTATTGTTATCTCCTAAAATACGAATGTCAAAGCCCTGAGGAGGAACGGATTGAATTATGCCGTTTTCTTCCACTAAAATGCGGTTTCCTTTCCCGCATATTTTGACGGATTTTGTTGGCAAGTGTGCGGCTCTCCACCGGTGTCGGGCGTCCCGGTCCGGGATGAAATTGGACAAAAACTGCATCAGCGCTTTTTTCATACAGATTTCTCCGTTGTTGCTATTTGTTGTTTTTGCGCCATTCCCGCACCAAATGGTGAAACGCTTCTCTTTTGGCCTTATAGTTTTTGCGTTTTTTGCCAAAGGTGATTTTGGATAAAACTTTATATCTGTAATAAGTCCATAAAATATGTTTGGCGGAGTCGTTTCGTTCCAAACAGCTCTTTAGATTTTGATAATCAAAGAAAGAAGGCGTTTTGGATTTTGGAGGTTTGTTCAGCATTTGCTCCAGCCAGCGGAAACTGCTTTCTTTTTGGGCATTGATGACGCTGTAAACTTTATCGTAGTCTATGTCTTGGCTGAGCAATTCTTCCCGTCCGGCGAAGTCTTCCGGACTGTAAAACATGCGGCTTTCCAGCCCCAGCCGGCCCAACAAGGATTCAAAACGGGTCACGCCCCGGCGTTTGTTGGCCACGCAGACAAAGTTTTTTCTGAACAGGATGGAAAAGCATACTCCGTGGAAAGAATCCGTCACCACGCAGCGGCTGTGATAGAGATTGCTCAAAAATTCTTCCACGGAAAGATTCTGTTCCGTCGGCATGGGCAACGCTCCTTCCCGGGCGCTGGCGTCCAAATCGTTGACGATTACCAGCGGCAATCCCAGCGTTTTTTCCACACGGCGCAGCATGCCGGCTTTGTCTCCTGTCTGCGGATCCAAAATATAAGAAAATACGTATTGACCCGGAGACTTTTTTGGTTTTGCGGAAGAAGCCAGCCGGACGTACTCCTGCGTATCGCATAAAAAGACGGGGTCCAGCACGTGCTGTGCTTCTATGGACAAATCTTTGCAGATGTCCACTCCGGAGCTTTCCCTTACCGACACCGCGTCAAAACGGGAAAGAAGGTAAGAGACCATGTATTTTCCCAGTGCGGGGGCGGTCAGCTCGTCATGTCCGAAAGAACTGGCATAAGCTATTTTCTTTTTGGATTCCATGACAAATCCCAATAAAGCGTATTTACTGTTTGTCTTCAGGACATTCCAGTGCCAGACTTGGTCCGATCCCACCAAAAACGTATCCGCTTTGTCGTTTAATTCCAGCAGTTCGGCGTCGTTCATTTCTGCAGAAAGCGCAAAATATTTTTGATTGAATTTTTTTACCGCGCCCTGCGGTTTGCCCGGGTGAAAAAAGTTTTTGGGGCGGTCAATCATCAAGACCGTTTTTCCCATGTTTTCCAGCGTTTTGATTAAGCCGAAGTTGGTCAACGCCGCGCCGTAGTTGTCTATAAATCCCAAGCCGAATACGGCGATATCGTATTTTTCGCCCATGGCGCAGGAAAACGCCTGGCGGTAAGAGTGATTCTGCAGATACGTAAAAAACAAGTCCCGGTTCGGGTGGGTTTTGAACGAAGCGTTTAAGTTGGGGTTGCTCTGTAAAGCAAAGTCCATTGGCACCGGTTTAAACAGTTTGCATTCCGGGCGGATTTGCTCCAGGGCGGCGGCTCCTTTGGCGGAGTTGGTCAGTACAATCCCAGTGCCTTTTCCGTCGGTATAACGGGGATTGTAGCGGTGTATTTCCCAAAAATCGCCCAGCGTGACGTCTCCCTGTCTGGGAATTTTGTTGAAAGGGCAGTTTCCGCACGGAGCATTGAGAAACAGGTTTGCCAGAAAACCTCTGAAAAAGGGACATTCGTTGAAGGCTTTGCGGTATATTTCTCCGTCTTGGTATTTGATGACGGTGGGAGTTTGCCAGCCCCAAACTTCTTTTTCCCGGAAATCTATGTTTTTTACCGTTTTTCCCGGTTTGTTTTCTTGCAAAAACTTCCGGAATACGGCCGGGGAAGGCACTCCGTGGCACACGACGTCTATGGTAAGGAGCCCGTCCGGGTTTTTGCCCAAAAAGGAACGCAGGCCCGCCACTTGACAGGGGCAGCCGGCAAACAACACTTTTCTGCCTTGTTCCAAAAGATTTTTTATGGGGCGATATATGTGTGCGGTGTTGCTTTGCATATATTTGGATTTTCGGAGTTTGTCCAAATCTTTTTCATCTTTTACAATGACGTGTTCCACACCCCAATCCCGGGTATAAGCGGCCCCGCACACGGCTCCGCCTTCTTTTAAGACGCGCCGGGCAAGCAGCGTAAATACGCCGCCGGAAGAACTCTGCATTCGCAGGCGGTCATCTCCCATGACGGCGTAGCATGCCGGCGTGGGGGAATGGTCGTATCGCGGGCGGCAGACGGGGCAAACTTGCGTGCAGAGGCCGCAATGAGTGCACACCTTTTCATCTATTTGGGGCGCGAAAAATCCTTCCGCGTTCGGCAGTATTTGAATGGCTCCTGCCGGGCAGGCGTTGGCGCAGGCGGCACATCCCGTGCATTGGCGGCTTTGGACGACTGAGGAAATATTGGATTTCATGTTTGCGCTCCGGTTATTTGATTTTTACCGCGTACCAGCAGTCTCTGTCTTCAAATTTGCCCGCCTGGAATTGCAAACC
>CAMGSK010000021.1 GCA_946061795.1 uncultured Elusimicrobium sp. | reverse complement strand
GTAAATCGGACAAGAGTTTTTTGTTGGCGTTAAGAGCGGAAGTCTTTTCGTCAAATTCCTTTTTCAACGCTTCTAAAGACTGGCGCAGTTTATATTCGTCGGTTTCCAGACGGGCCAGCGCATCGCGCTCGGAAGACAGCTTGGCCTGGGTGGAAAGCTTTTCTTCGGCCAAAGCCTGCAGACGCGCGCCGGCGGATTTGGCCGCTTCGGCGCGTTTGCCTTCGTTTTGCACCAGCGAATTAAATTCGAATTCCGTAGATTTCAAATCCACTTCTACGTTGTTTTTGCGGATTTTCAGCTCATAGAGAGAAGCGTTGATTTCGTTTAAACGGGCTTTGGTTTGCTCCGTTTGCTTCTGCAAATCGGCCTTCCGGGTTTTGATGTTTTCCGTTTCGGTTTTAAGAGATTGCTGCTTATCCGTCAAAGACTGCAAATCTTCCTGCAGTTTTTGCACGTTTTGTTTGCGGGTTTGGGCGCGCAGCATCAGCTGGCGTTTCTGCTCAGCGGCGCGGGCCAGCGCTTCTTCGGCCTGTTTGAGTTCGCGTTCTTTGGAGGCCATTTCCCCTTGCACGGCAGCGGCCGCCACCGCGGCTTCCTGAGCCTGAGCGCGCAGGGAACGCAGGGTTTCTTCCTGTTTTTGCAGCTGCTCGTAAGAAGCAATCATTTCCTTGGAAAGTTCTTCTTCCCTGCGAGCCTTTTCAGAGAGTTCTTCTTTGACGTTTTCTTCTTCTCCCCAGTACGCTTCCGGCGCGCTGACGCCGGGCGCGCCTGCGCTGACGAAAAACCCGCCGCGCACGCCTTCTTCCGAAGCGTTGTAATCGCCAATCAGCCGTCTGACCAAATTTTCCAGTTCCGGCGCATATTTCAATTCGTTCTTCAGCGTACCGGACGGCTCCGGGCAAGCTCCCACCTGATCCAACAAAATAAATTTGCAACGCGCTTTTCCGTGCGCGCGGAGTTTGTCCGCCGCGGCGGCAAGAGCGGTTTCGTTCTCACAAAGCAGGGCGTCCAAGTATTTTCCGAAAGATTCTTCCACCGCGCCGGCCAAAGAGGCTTTGTATTTCAAGGCCTTTCTCAGCGTTCCTTTGATTCCGGCAATTCCGGCTTGCGCAACCAAATTAACCCCCACCCAGTAGGGGTCGTTCTTGCCCTGGGTGCGGATGATTTCCAATTTGGCGTTTAAGGCCGCCTTTTCGGACTTAAGCGCGGAGAGACTGTCGTTAAGCGCGGCCCGTTTTTTGCGGATTTCTTCCACAGCCGTTTCGCCTTGCGCAATTTGCGCGCGCGCCTGCTGGGCGGCGTTTTGTTTTTCCGTCAAACGGGTTCTGATTTCTTCTAAAGCCTTGCGCACGCTTTCCACTCCGTCGGACGCTTGGCTGCGTTTTTCTAAGGTGATTAAATCTTCGCTCTCGCGCTGCAAATTGGCTTGTTCCAGCGATATTTTATTTTGACACTCCATCTGGCTCTGCACCAACCGCATCAAATCATTGCTTGCGCGCTGGATTTGCCCATCGGCTTCGCGCAATTTCCGTTCCTGTTCCTGGGATTGGGCAAAGGCTTCGTTATATTGCGCCTGCAGCGGGGCCAAACGTCCGTCCAGTTCCGCCAGCTGGCCTTTCAATTTGGCGATGGCGGGCTGCAGTTCTTTCATGCGGTTTTGGCCGCGCTGCGCTTCATTGCCCGACGCCGTCAGCTGGGCGGTAAATTCCGCGGTCAGGTTGTCACAATTTTTAATCGCCCCTTCCAAAAGCCCCACCTGATATTTGCTGGCGGCTATTTTTTCGTTAAAATCCGCCACTTCTTTTTGTTTATGGGTCAAATTCAAATCCATCGCCGCGGTTTGGCCTTCTTGGGCCGAGATTTGGTTTTCCAAATCTTTCGCACGCGACAGCACCGGCTCCAATTCCGCACCGTGCTTGGCAATCAGTCCGTCCGCTTCCTTAATGGAGCAGAGAGAAATGGCGATTTCGCTTTCTTTGAGTTCTTCGCGGTATTTCTGATACAGGCGGGCTTTGCGCGCTTCTCCGTCCAGTTTTTTAATCTGTTCGGAAATCAACGCCACCGTATCGGACAAACGCGCCAAGTCCATATCCACGCGTTCCAAACGGCGGATGCATTCTTCGCGTTTGGCTTTGTATTTGGACACGCCGGCCACTTCTTCAAACATTTCGCGCCGCTGTTCCGGCGTGGCGGAGAGAACGCTCTCCACTCCGCCCTGGTCAATAATGGCGTATCCTTCTCCGCCGATACCCGTATCCAAAAACAAATCCCGGATGTCGCGCAGGCGGCATTGCACTTTGTTCAGATAATATTCGCTTTCCCCGGAGCGGAAAATTTTGCGGCTGACGGTAATCTCGTTAAAATCCAGCGGCAGATTGCGCGTGGAATTGTCAAAAATCATGCTGACTTGCGCCATATTCAGCGGAGCGCGTTTGGCCGTACCGTTAAAAATAATATCCACCATAGAAGCCGAACGCAGCGCCTTCCAGCTCATTTCCCCGATGGTCCAGCGTACGGAATCTATCACGTTGGACTTGCCGCATCCGTTAGGCCCCACCACGCAGGTAATGCCCGGCTCAAAGTCCAGGCGCATGCGGTCGGCGAAAGATTTGAATCCAACGATTTCTATGGCTTTTAAATACATGATTAACCGTCCTCTTCAAAGGGGATATATAAGGTATTATAACATTTACCGCGCCGCGCTACCGAACGAAAAACACGTCGGGCCCCGTCGGTAAATTTGCATTTTTTCCTTTTTCCTACGCGTAGAAAGCGCGCGGGCCGGAAGCGGCGGCAATTTCTCCGAAGAAAAAACCTCTTGCAAAAGAAAAGAATATTTATTAGACTTTTTCGGTAAGGGCCCCGGAGGCTCCGCCGCCGGCATACGCGCTGTGAAAAGCGGAAGGCGAATTGAATTTATTTAAAAAATCCGGACCCTGCAGGTAAATGAAGGTTTCCTAACAAAGGAGGAACACGCAAAATGGCTGAAAAAGTACTCAAAATTGGCGTAGAACGCGAAGACGGTTTCTTGTACTACATTGACAAAGACGGCGACGTGGCGCGCGTGCAAATGGCCCGCGGCGGCAAAAAAGGCGGAAAGCCCAAAAAAGTAGAAAAAACCGGCATTAAGAAAGAAAAAGGATATCTGTATTTCTTGGACAAGAAAGGCGATATCTCCAGAGCCAAAATGGTCAACGCCAAATAATTTAAACGCCCCGCGAAAGCGGGGCGTTTTTTACAGACGCCGCGGCAAAACCCGTACGAAGTTTTATTCCCTTCCAAAGATATACCCAGCCAATTCCAAACCGAATAAAATCCCAAGCCGAATCAAGGTTTTTAAAATCCTTTCCCAAAAGTTTTTTCTCCTTGTTTTTATGCCGTAAAAGCTTATACTTACCGAAAACGGAACCGTTTCGGAACCGGAGGAGGAGATCGGCGTTGACACCGCCAAAGAATTAATGATTAAATGTCTATACGGGTTAACCGTCTAGAATTACTCGGAGGAATTTATGGAAATTAAAGTGACCGCCAAAAACATCAAATTGACGCCCGCCATCAAGCAGTTCGTGCAGACCCGCGTCGCCAAAATGGAAAATTATGCGGGGCACATCGTCTGGGCGCAAGTGCTCTTGTCCGTAGAAAAGAAAATCAACCAGCGCGCCGAAATTATTGTTAACGTCGGAGACAAAAACACCATCAGCGCCACTGCCGTGGAAACCGATTTGTATAAAGCCATTGACGCCGCGGCTACCAAAGCCGAAGGCCAGATGAAAAAAGCCAAAGAAAAAACCAAATCCAAACGCGCCGCCAAAAAACCCGCCGCGCAGGAAGAAATCGCCACCTTCAACGACAGCATTTTGCTGCCGGCCAACGACGTGAAATTTTCCGTCATCAAACAGGTGGAAGTCTCTCCCATGAACCCCGAGGATGCGGCCTATGAAATGGAACGTCTGGGCTATTCTTTCTGGATGTTCTTGGACGAAGATTCCAAACAAATCAACCTGATTTTCAAACGCCTTGACGGCACTTACGGGTTGATTAAGCCCGTCAAAAAGAAATAAACGGGTACGACGGTGAAGGAATTTACCAAATCCGTGACGGTCAGCGAACTGCTCCAGGTGAAGCGTCTTCACCTGGAGCTGGTTTGCGGCAAACGCTATATTCACAGGGAAATCACTTCCCCCAGCGTGAACCGTCCCGGCCTTGCGCTGTGCGGACACTTGGATTACTTTCTTTCCAATTCGGTACAAGTGTTCGGACAGGGCGAGTATTCTTTCTGTTTGAAACAAAAGCCGTCCGTCTTGCGGGCCAACATTACCAAAATGTTGGAGAAAGGACAGGTGCCTTGCCTGATTATGGCGGCCGACCGCGAACCGCTGCCCGCCATAAAAAAGGCTTGCTTGGCCGCGGACGTGCCCGTGCTAAAAAGTGATTTACCCTGGGCCCAGTGCGTGGCGGAGCTGTCCCGCTTTCTGGACGACCGGCTGGCGCCCGTCACCCATTTGCACGGCGTGCTTCTCAACGTCAGCGGCAGCGGCGTGCTGATACGCGGGCAGGCCGGTATCGGCAAAAGCGAATGCGCGCTGGAACTGATCAAACGCGGACATATTTTGATAGCGGACGACGTGGTGGAAGTGCAGAAACGTCTGGGGCGGATGTTAATCGGCTCCTGTCCGGAAATGCTCAAACATTATATGGAAGTGCGCGGTTTGGGCATTTTAGACATTGATTTGTTGTTCGGCATCGGCGCGACGCTGGACGAAACTGCCATAGAATTGGAAGTACAGCTGGTCCCCGCCACGGAAAAACTGGACCGGCTGGGAGTGGACCATAAAACCACGCAGATTTTAGGGGTGGAAATTCCGTCTTTGACGCTGCCCGTCACGCCGGGACGCAATCTGGCGGTCCTGATAGAAGTGGCGGCGCTGAATCATCAACTGAAGCAGAAAGGCATTTATTCCGCTCAGGAATTCAGCTTAAAAATGCTCAACCGCATGAAACAAACGGCTAATAATCATGGAAACTAAACGCAAACTTTTTATTATTACGGGTATGAGCGGCGCAGGCAAAAGCCAGGCGCTCAAGATTTTCGGCGATTTGGGTTTCTACTGCGTGGACAACCTGCCGTTGGCTCTGTTTAAAGAATTTGCAAATTACGTCAAAGACCGGCCGGAACTGCAAAACGTCGCGCTGGGTGTAGATGTACGCGAAGGAGAACGCCTCAAAGAGCTGCCGGCGCTGCTTAAAAAACTGACAAAAAGTGAATTTTCGCCCGCCGTCATTTTCTTAGACGCTTCCGACGAATGCCTGATACGCCGTTTTTCGGAAACCAAACACAAACATCCCATTCACAAAAAGCTGGCCGCCGCCATCGCGCACGAGCACAAATTGCTGGCGCCCATCCGCATCGCGGCCGACAAAGTGATAGACACCTCGGATTTGAAGCTGGGAGAACTAAAAGAAAAAATTTCCGCGCTGCTGGAACTGAAAAAAGAAGGGGAAATGCAAATTTCCGTCGTGTCTTTCGGGTTCAAAAACGGCATTTTAAAAGACTGCGACATCGTCATGGACGTACGTTTCCTGCCCAATCCGTACTACGTCAAGGGGCTCAAAAACAAAACGGGATTGGACAAGCCTGTGCAAGATTATATTTTGTCATTTAAAGAATCCCGCGAATTTGCGGATAAATTTACCGATTTGGTCAAATATTTAATTCCCAAATACATCAAAGAGGGAAAAAGTTATTTAACCATCGCCATGGGCTGCACCGGCGGCAAACACCGCAGCGTCTTCATGGCGCACCAATTGGCCGAAGCCCTGCGCAAACTAGGACTGAGCGCTTCGGAATTTCACAGGGATATAGGATTATAATTATGGTAAAAATTATTTTAGTGGCTCACGGCGGTTTAGCCGCGCAAATGCTGCAAACGGCCGCCCAAATTATGGGTAAACCCGCCGAAGACGTGCAAACGCTTTCGGTCACCACGTCCAGCTCCGTGGAGCAGGGCGCAGACGAACTGAAGAAACTCCTCGCGGACGCGGAAAACGGCGCCGTGGTGCTGACGGATATTTTCGGCGGAAGCGCCACCAATATCGCTTTAACCGCCACGAAAGACTGCTCCGGCTGCCACGTAATTACCGGGTTGAACCTGAGTATGCTGCTCACCGCGCTCAACAGCCGCAAAAAACTCTCGGCCAAAGAACTGGCGGAAAAAATTGAATCCGACGGCAAACGCGCCGTCATCAATGCGACGGAGTTGCTGATTAAGGGGCTGTAATATGCCTGTTATTTTCGCGCGGGTGGACGACCGCCTGATACACGGACAAATCGTGCAGGCGTGGCTGCCCGAATTGGACGTAGATGAAGTGTTGATTCCGTGCCCGGCGGCGCGGGAAAACTGCGTCAACAAAAATTTACTGCGCCTGTCTTTGCCGTTTGAATACGAACTGACGGTGCTGGATCCGGCGCGCTGCGCAGGTTATATTTCCGCATCCAAAAAACGCATTTTTTTGTTGATGGGCTCGCTGGAAGATTTGAACCCGTTGCTGGAAGACGGCTTGCAAATCCGCTCGCTGAATATCGGCGGAATGCACTTTAAAGAGGGAGCGCAAAAACTGGCGGACAACGTATTCCTGGACGAACGGGATAAACGCACGCTTCAAATTTTGGACGCGTTGGGCATCAGCATAGAAACCAGAGCGGTGCCCAGTTCCAAATCCGTTTCCGTCAAAGAGACCTTACAATCATGACCACATCTCTCATCCTGCTGTGTCTGTTTGCCGCGTTGTTGGAAATGGACGTCACGTATGCGTTTCAAACGCTGGTGTCGCGTCCGATCATCGCCGGCCCTTTGCTGGGCGCAGCGACGGGAGACCTCATGGCGGGCGTGCAGGTGGGCGTATTTACGGAACTGCTGTTTACGGACATCTCTCCTTTGGGCGGCATCGTTCCCCCCAGCGGCGTGGTGGCGGTCACGATTCCTCTCTTTCTGCACTCGCTGGGAGTGGAGTTGTATTTCGGTTTCTTTTTAGGCGTGGCGTGCTCCGTCCTATATTCCTTTTTTGACGCATTTCTGCGCAAAACCCGTTTTACCTGGCTGATATTTTTAGAAAAGAAAATAGGCCGCCGGCCCGACGGCATCACGCCGATTATCGCGGCGTCCTTGCTGTTGTCTTTTTTAATGGCGTTTATTTTCATTTCCGTGGCGGCGCGGCTTTGCGCCCAGCTTATGTTCGTCGTATTTCCTTATTTAACGCCTAAAATGCATTTCGCGTTCCGGCTGGCTTATATGGCCGTGCCGTGGATAGGGCTGGCCGCTCTTATCCCGACGTTCCGGTTAAAAACGAGGTAAGTTATGACCTTTTGGCTGCGCTTAAATATGTTCTTCCGCTCGTTTTTTCTGCAATCCGGCTGGAACTACGTGCGCTATCAAAACTTGGGCTTCGCCTTTGTAATGATGCCGTTTTTGCGACGTTTGTACAAACAAGATCCGGATATGCTGCCCACCGTATTGCAGCGGTATTTGGAAGCATTTAACACGCACCCGGTAATGGCTTCTTTCTGTTTTGGCGCCATGGCCAAGCAGGAAGAGTCCGTCGCGCGAACTTCCGCAGTGGCGGAATATAAAGAACAGGTGGCGGAATGGTCCGGCGCGCGCAGAGGGCTTTCCATTACGGCCGCCTCTATCGGAGACCGCTTGTTTTGGGGCACGCTCAAACCGCTGACGCTGCTGCTGGCGGTGCTGATTTGGATGACGCTTGACGTCAATTTCTTTGAAGTGGACCGCCCGGGCTCTTGTTCCGCATGGTATGCGTTTTCCGCGGGCGCGGCGGCGTTTTTCATTTATAATTCCATTGCGCTGTTTGTCCGGTGGCAGGGATTGAAAATCGGTTATGAATCCGACGAAAAATCCTGCTTCGGTCTCACGCGCTTTGATTGGAACAGAACCATTTACAAAGCCAAACGCATCGGTTTGTTCTGCGCCGTAGGACTCATCCTGTTTGGCTTATACCGTTATTTCGGGCGCATGAATTTTAGTTTGGAATTTATGGCGCGCGCCCTGCTGGCGGCGTTTTTCATCTTACTTTCGTTCCTTACGCGCCGCCTGCGCATACCCAACGTCTATTTGTATTTGACGGCGGCCGCCGTTTTCGCCGTTGCGTGCATGATTTAAAAGGATAAAACGTGATTAAGCAAGAAATCAAAATTACCAACCGCTTGGGCCTTCATGCCCGTCCCGCCGCTTTGCTGGTGCAAACGGCGGCAGGCTTTGACTGTGACATAAAGATAGCCAAAGACCAGGTGGAAATCAACGCCAAAAGCATTATGGGGGTCATGATGCTGGCGGCGGAGTACGGCTCGTCTCTGCTTCTGACGTTTGACGGAACGGACGAACAAGCCGCCAAAGAAGCGATCACCGCTTTATTCGCCAATAAATTTAACGAGGATTTCTAAATGTTCGTCATCAAGGGCGTAGCCGCCAGCCCCGGCATATCCATCGGTCCCGCCGTTTTGTTGCCCACGGCGGATTTCGCCGTTTCCAACCAATACGTCGAAGCTGCGGAAGTGAAAGCGGAAATCGTCAAGTTTCACACCGCCATGGAAAAGACCCGCCGGGATTTGGACGAATGCGAAGAAAAACTCCGCTCCAGCTTGGGCGCGGAATACGCCAATTTGATGTCCATGCATAAAATGATTTTGCAGGACCCGATGCTCAAAGACGCCACCATCGGCAAAATCAAAAACGAACACATGTCCGCCCAAGGCGCCATTTTTCTGACGCTTAAGGAACTGGCGGCTTCTTTTGACAAAATAGAAGACAACTTTTTTAAAGAACGCCGCAATGACATTTTTGACGTGGGCAAGCGTTTGGTCAATCATTTGGCCGGGGACAAAGGCGCATTCTGGGCGGGCATACGCCGCCCGTCGGTATTGGTGGCGCATGATTTGTTTCCCTCTGATACGCTGAATTTAAACGAACACCAAATCATCGGCTTTTGTACGGATTTGGGCGGAAAAACCAGCCATACGGCCATTTTGGCCCAAAGCCTCAAGCTTCCCGCCGTAGTGGGCCTTTCCAACGCCGCCCGGGAAGTAAAAGACGGGGACACGCTGATTGTGGACGGGGAAAACGGTCTGCTGATCATCAATCCGGACCGCTACACGCTGGCCAGCTACAAAAAAATCCAGCGCGAAGTGAAAAAAGCCGAATCGCTGCTGCAGACCATCAACCACCTGCCCACCGTCACCTCCGACGGAAAAAACTTTAAACTGATGGTCAACTTTGACCCCCGCACCTATACCAAAGACAATAAAAAACTCATTACGGACGGGCTGGGTCTTTTGCGTACGGAATTTTTGTTTATGAACATTCCCCAGCCGCCCACGGAAGAAGAACAATACCAAACTTATCTTTCCGTAGCCAAACATTTTGACATGCGCCCCGTCACCATCCGTCTGGCGGATTTGGGAGCGGACAAGCTGCCCTCCTTCCCGCTGGACGAGTTTGACAAAGACGATAACCCGTTCATGGGCTGCCGCGGCATCCGCCTGCTGCTGAAGAACCCGGAACTGCTGCACACGCAGCTGCGCGCCATCGTGCGCACGGCCTGCGAGGTGCCGGCCCAAGTCAAAATCATGATTCCCATGCTCTCTTCCGTAGAAGAACTGCGGCACGTGCGCAAAGCGTTAAACAACGTATTGGAAGCTTTTGCGCAGGAAGGCAAAAAGCCCGTCAACCGCATCGCGCTGGGGGCGATGATTGAGGTCCCGGCGGCGGCCATTGCATTGGACGGCATGATTAATGAAATGGATTTCCTTTCCATCGGCACCAATGACTTGATACAATATTTAATTGCGGTGGACCGCGTAAACCCGGAAGTGGCGCATATGTACGACCCCTGCCACCCCGCGGTTCTGCGCACCATACACCAGATTATACAGACCGCGCACCAGCGCGGCAAACAAGTCAGCATTTGCGGCGAAATAGCCGCCGACGTAAAAATGGTGCCCATGCTGCTGGGATTGGAAGTGGACGTTTTGTCCGTCACGCCGCGCATGTATCTGCGCATTAAAAACCGGATACGCAATTTAAATTTTGAATCCTGCTCCGACACCGCCCAGGCCGCACTGCTTGCGTCCTCCTCGGAAGAAATACGGAGCCTGATTGAACAACAGAACCAAGATGAAGATTCGTAATTTTTCCATTGTGGCGCACATTGACCACGGCAAAACCACTCTTTCCGACCGTATTTTGGAAGACACGGGCACCGTACCCAAACGCAAAATGCAGGCCCAGCTGCTTGACGGCATGGACCTGGAACGGGAACGCGGCATCACCATCAAAGCCAAAGCCGTGCGCATCCAGTACAAAGATTATATTTTAAACCTCATTGACACGCCGGGACATGTGGATTTTTCCTATGAAGTGGCCCGTTCCCTGCGCGCCTGCGAGGGCGTACTGCTTTTGGTGGACGCCTCCCAGGGTGTAGAAGCCCAAACGGTGGCCCATGCACATTTGGCGCAAAGCCTGGGGTTAAAAATCATCCCCGTAATGAACAAAGTCGATTTGTCCCAATCGGACGCGGACGCTTCGGAAGAACAGCTGTGGGATATTTTAAAAGAACCGGTGGAAGCCGAACGCGTCAGCGCAAAAACGGGCATGGGCATAGAACATCTGTTGGACCGTATTATTGAAGACGTTCCCGCCCCTCAAGGCGATCCCAAGGCGCCGCTGCGCGCATTGATTTTTGATTCATTTTACGACCCCTTCCGCGGCGTAATTATGTACGTACGCATCGTGGACGGTACCGTTAAAGCCGGTCAAAACATCCGTTTTATGGCTTCCGGCGCAAGTTATAAAGTGGAAGAAGTCGGCTTTATGACTCCCAAGCAGCTGCATAAAGCCCCCGCTTTAAGCGCGGGCGAAGTGGGCTATCTGGTGGCTGGGATTAAAGACATTCACCAAGTAAAAGTGGGCGATACCGTCACCCTTTCCGACAACCCGGCCCAAACGCCGCTGCCCGGCTACGCCGACGCCAAGCCGGTGGTGTTTGCCAGCATTTTCCCGGTGGAAACGACGGATTTTCCGCTCTTGCGCACCGCACTGGAAAAACTGAATTTGTCCGATTCCTCGTTCCATTACCAGAGCGAAACGTCTAAGGCGCTGGGCTTTGGGTTCCGCCTGGGATTTATGGGCATTTTGCACATAGAAATCGTCAAAGAACGTTTGGAACGGGAATTTAATCTCTCGCTCATCGCCACGTCGCCCAACGTGGTGTATCACGTTAAATTTACGCCGCGCAAAAACCACCCGCAGGAACTGGCCGCCCTTCCGGACGCGCCGGACGATCCGGGATATAAAATCATCGACAACCCGGCCAATTTCCCTCCGCACGGAGATATCATAGACATTAAAGAGCCCGTCATTCACATCACCATCGTCACGCCCGTGGAGTTTATGGACGGAGTCATGACGCTGCTGAAAGAAAAACGCGGTACGTTTATGAACATGGACCACTTGTCCAACCAGCGCGTCATCATCAAATACGAAATGCCGATGGGAGAAATGGTTATTGATTTCTACAACAAATTGAAATCCGTTTCCAAAGGCTATGCGTCCTTTGATTACGAAGTGGCGGGCTTCCGCAGTGCGGACGTGGTGCTGATGGAAATCTTGCTGCACGGCACGCCGGTGGACGCACTGTCCGTGGTGGTGCATAAAGACAAAGCGCAAACGCAGGGCCGTGCATTGTGCGCCAAGCTCAAAGAGCTCATCGGACGGCAGCAGTTTGAAGTGGCCGTACAGGCCGCCGTCAACGGCAAAGTTATCGCGCGCGAAACCATTCCGGCCTTCCGCAAAGACGTCATCGCCAAATGCTACGGCGGGGACATTACGCGCAAACGCAAACTGCTGGAGAAACAGAAAGAAGGAAAGAAACGCATGAAGAGCATCGGCAGTTTGAACATTCCGCAGGAAGCGTTTGTGGCCATGCTGAAAATTGACGAAGAATAACCCGCTTGTTAAATAACAGAAAAATTCCCCGGATAGAAAAATCCCGGGGGATTTTTTATTTATTAGCAACAACCGCAGACGTCAGCAGGTAAATTCAACAATTTGGCATAATCAAAAGACGGCTCTTTTGCCATACAGTGGTCCCCCTGATCTACGACAATTCCTTCTTGGTTCACGCACAGACATACGTCTTCTTTGCGGTACAAAGCCTGGGCTCTGAAACCGGCCCCCATAGGATTGGCAGACGCCCTGTAAATAAAATGGTCCGTCAAAATTTGTGCATGTTCTTTATCAGCAACGCCGGATACATTAACGGCCAAATCATTAATATTACACCAATCTTCTCCCTTTTCCAGTTCACAGACTTTATCCGCTTCCGCAATGGCTCTGAGGTTAATAAGCGCTTCGGCAAAGCGGGCCTTTGTCACCGCCTTGGTATATTGCGGCAGGGCAACGGCCGACAGAATGCCGATGATTAATACCACCACCAACAGCTCTATCAGCGTAAATCCGGCAGTTTTTCCACCGAAAAATGATTTTTGATAAATTTTGTTCATAAGCAAAATTTATCAAAAAAAAAAAACAATGCCAGCCGTTTTTACAATACACGTGATGTCCGGCGGAGACAAAAAACAAGCGCGGAGCAAGCAACATCTGCTCCGCGCATCACACCCGGCAATGAAAATTTTAGTTTAAATATTTCTTCGCCAGTTCGTCATAGCGGTTAATCACCTGGCGGACAAAAGCGCGCCGTTCCATGTACGTCCCCGGAAAAAACGCTCCTTTAAATCCGGCAATGACGATATTTTTAAATTCCTTATGCGTCAGCGGAATGTTTTTGGCCAGCAATTCCAACTCCTTGCTGACCGAGGTGTTGGACACCAGCCGGTTGTCCGTAGCAATACTGACGGAAAGCCCGCGCTTAATCATTTCTTTGACGGGATGCTTGGCGACGGATTTAATCTCCGGCAAGGTTTGCAAATTGCTTGTCAGACATACCTCCACACCAATGCGCTGACTGGCGATGTAATTGGCCAACGCTTCCACATACGCCCGTTTGTCTTTTACTTTGCGGTCTTTAATCATCTCCGAGTCAAACAAGTGGGTGCCGTGACCGATGCGGTTGGCGTAGCAGTCCGTAATGGCCTGGAAAATGGATTCCGGGCCGTACGCTTCGCCAGAATGGACGGTTTTGCGCATGAAATTTTTATGGATATATTTATACGCTTCCACATGGTCGGAGGCGGGGTAGCCGGCCTCTTCTCCGGCCAAATCAAAACCCACAACGGGAAGGCCTTCTTCTTTTACCAATTTAACCACCAAACGCGCCAGCTCCAGCGAAGCCGCCCCGAACACTTCAAATTTAGAATACTGGGACAGCACGCCAAACAAGTTTTTGTAATACGGAGACATCTGCGCGTTAAAACTGCGCATGGCACAGGCAATCACGCCGAAATGAAACGGCAAATCCTCCCCTTTTTTCACGGCGGGGAGCGCATTGTGCTCCTCTTTGGCGCGGTTCAGTCCCGCCACTACGGCGCGGATAGAATCGGCCACGGAAAGCGTATCCGACGCATGCAGCTGGGGCGCAAAGCGCACCTCCATATACCGCACGCCTTCGTCAATAGCGTCCTGGCCCAGTTCATAAGCGATGCGCTCAATGTTTTCCGCCCGCCTCATGACGGCGGTGGTGTAGCCGAAGCCTTTTAAATATTCGGGCAAAGAAGCGTATTGTTTTTTGAACACTTTTTCCCGCAAACCTTTTTCCGTATAGGCGGGCAATTCCACGCCTTCTTTTTTAGCCAGTTCAATCAGCGTGCCCAGGCGCAAAGAGCCGTCCAAATGCACATGCAAATCCGCTTTGGGAATAAGACGGATAAATTCGGCGTTTATTTTATTCATTTGATTTTCTCCGCTTGCTGGCCTTGCGGCGTATCTTTTACCGCATATCCGGCGGCGGACAATTCGGCGCGCAGCTCGTCGGATTTTTTATAATCTTTGGCGGCGCGCGCGGCGGCGCGGGCCGTCAGAAGCGCCTGTATATTTTCGGGCAGAGCGTCTTCCTGCTCCTTCGGCGCAAGAAACAAATCCAGCGCCAAAATGCCGTCGGCAAACTTCAAAAATTCCGTCTTTTCCCCCGCGTTCAACTCCGCCCCGCGCACGTCTCGGAAACGCGCAGCGACGTCTTTTATGCGGAAACGGAGGAGTT
>CAMGSK010000020.1 GCA_946061795.1 uncultured Elusimicrobium sp. | reverse complement strand
TGTTTCAAACGGACCTTTCGCCAAAAGAGATTTACGCCCGGCTGCATGAGGCCGTCCGGCTGGCTTTGGAGCGGGAAAACGCCGTTTGCGCCTACGGGCAGGAGCCCGTAGGCGCGGAGGCTTACGCCCCGCAACAAAACGGAGCGGCTTCGGCGTGTTTTATCCGGCCCGTAGAAAATGATTTGCTGGCGGCGGGTAAAAAAATTTTGGGCGGCGCGATACGCCGTTTCGGCAAGACGGCTCTGTATCAGGGCTCTTTGCAGTATGGCTCTGCAAGAGAAAATCCGGCGTTTCGCCGTGCCGTAAAGAACGCCGCGCAGGAGGCGTTGTCCGTGCGCTTTTGCCCCGCCGTGCTGGACGGGAGGCGGCTGGCCCGCGCGCGCAAACTGGCGGACGAACAATACCGCAGCGACAGGTGGAACCTTAAATTTTGATGAAAAAATTAGGAAAATTTTTATTGGCCGTTTTACTGCTGCCTACGGTATTTTTTGCGGCCGCCCAAACGTTCGGGGCTTTGTGGAACGTGTTAAAAAATTTCCAAACCGCCGTAGGGTTTATGGCGGGCGGGGCGTTGTATTGCGTCATTCACTTTTTGGGTTTTCATTTTGACCGGGTGTATGTGTGGGCGCATGAAACCACACATGCCGCGGCGGCCATGTTGTTCGGTTTCCGGGTGCATTCCATGTCCGTGGGGAAAAACGGAGGATGCGTGAAAATGGACCGCTGCAACGCATTTGTCGCGCTGGCTCCGTATTTTGTACCGCTGTATGCCCTGTTGGCCGCGCTTCTCTATGCGGGAATCAGTTTGGCGGCGGACGTATCGGCTTACCGCGAAGTATTCGTATTTGCGGTGGGGTTTTTTATGGCGTTTCATTTTGTGCAAACCTTTCAGACCCTTTGGGAAACGGACCAACCGGATTTGCAGGCGGCCGGCGGAAGACTTTTTTCCGCGGTGATTATTGTTTTGTGCAACGCGTTGGTGCTGGCTCTTGCGCTGAAATGTTTGTTTCCGGACAAAGTGGATTTGACCCAAATGCTGCGCGGTACGCTGGCCGGCAGCTGTGACGGCTGGAAAATTGTGATAAACTATATATTGGACGCGTGGGCCGCCGTGCGCGCGTAAATTTTATGGCAAGAAACAAAAAAGCAAAATCTTCCGCTTCCTCCCGCAAACGTTCCCGCACCGCGCGTATTGTGCTGGGGACGTTGGGCGTGCTTTTCCGCACGTTTTTATTTACCGTGATGCTGCTTCTGCTGCTGGGCGGAGGTTTGTGGATAGCCGCGCTGAAAATATTTAACGCCCAGCAAATCAGTGAGACGCTGACCCAGCGTCTGCAGGCGGTGCTGGACCGCCCGGTGGTCATTTCTTCTCTGGATTTGAAATTCGTCAATACCGTGGAGTTAAAAGGATTTGCCGTTTTGGACAACAAAGTAAATCCGGGCGAGCCGTTTTTGTCCGCGGAATCGGTACTTATTCGTTATAAGCTGCTTCCTTTGCTGGAGCATAAATTGATTGTGGATGAGGTCACGCTGCAGCGTCCGCGCATCAATATTACCCGCTCGGAAGAGGGACAGTACAACGTTCCTCCCGTCAAAACGGGCGGCGGGGAAACCCAATACGTCAGCGCGGCCACCGGAGCGAGTTTTGAAATCAGCATAGAAGACTGGCGTATTCAGGACGGCGTGCTCAGCTACAGAGACTTGGGCGCGGCCGTCACGCACGCGGTTTACGGGCTGAATATGCACTTTGCACACCTGCGTTTAAACGAACTTTCCCGTTTCCGCTTGGAGACCGTATTGCGCAACCGCTGGGCGGACAATATTTCTGATTTGGAAATCCGCGGCTCCGGCCAGGTAAACTTTGCCAATTTTGACTGGAGCAAATTCGCGCTGCGCAGTTTCAAGACACAGATTTCTTTATTCCAAAAACCCGTCGCGCTGACGCTGGATGTGGACAATTTGCGCACTCCGTTTTTTTCCGTCCGGGGAAAAGTACCCGCTTTTGATGAAAAAGATTTATCTGTTTTCCATAAAAGTTTGCCCGCTTTTAATGTCCCCGGTTCTCAAATTACCGCCAAAGGGCGTTTGGATGCGGGATACACGACGTTAAAGCTGACGGAGCTGACGGCCAAAACCGACAATATGAACGTGTCCGTTTCCGGCGAAATGCATTTTGCACCCGCCCCCGCAAAGTTTGATTTGAACGTTAAAACGGGATGGGCGGACTTGGCGACGCTCAGCCGCCGCTGGCCTTTTTTGGAAAAATTCAAACTCAAAGGCCGGGGCTCCTTGTCCGCCCGCGTAAAACGGACGGACGGAAAAACGTCGTTGCCTTTGGTACAGATCGGAGCGCAAGACGTATCCGGCTTATTTTGGGGGTTTGAAACTTCCGGCGTCAGCGGAGATTTTTCGGCCAAAAAAGATTTTACGGATTTGTATGCGCAGACGCAAACGGGCAGCGTAAAAGTGGCTGACAGCGTATTTGACAAACTCAACTTAAGCGCGTCTTACCGCAAAGGGAATCTTTATGCGTATATTTCTTCTGCATTGTTGGACGGCGTGCCCGTCAAGATCCGTTTGTCCGTAGATAACATTAAAAGCGCAAAAAGAAAAATCAATACGTCTTTGTATTTGGAGCATTTTGAGCCGATGAAATTTATCGGTACGGTGATGGATTTCACGGAAGTGATTTCTAAAATTCCGAAAACCAAGTCTAAACCCTATCCCGTGCAAACCGGGGATTTGGCGTGGATGCGCAACTTCCGGGACCGGCTGCCCAAATTTATGCCCAATTTTTCCGGCACGTTGTATGCCGACACGTTTGCCAGTACGGTGCTTTCGGGCAAGCGGTTCAACGCCGAATTTTCTTTTACGGGACTGCTGCCCGGCGCGGCCAAATTAAACGGCACGCTGGACATGAAACTTCAGGACGGTGTGATTCACCAGATGGAAAAACTGGCCGAAGAGCAGCAGGCGCTCAATATTACGTTTACGCCGTTTATCATGATGCACCGCATGGAGCGAAGCGGCAGTTTTAAAGTGGGGGAAGTGCTTAAAGACGTGGCGTTTAATGAAATGGCCGCCTCCGTGGATTTTAAAAATGGTACGATGATTATTAACAACGCGTTTACGCAGGGGCCCGTCATCTCGGCCGCCGTGTCTGGCTGGACGGACTGGGTCCGCGAAACGTTTGAACTGGTGATTTGGACCATGTTCACCCCCTCTTCCAAAAGAGGAATCCTGGCGGAGAACTTGACTGACGAATCCGGCAATCCGGCTTTGGCGTTTAAGGTTTCTTCGTCTATGCTCAAGCCTCGTTTGGAAATGCTGCGCGCCAAAAAAACGGGCGTGCAAATAGATTCCGCGCGCAAGCGCGGTCTGCGCACCGATTTTAAGAGAAGCGGCGATTTTGTGAAAGGAGAATTCCATGCCAAGAAATAATCTGGACTTGCTGTCATTACTTCAGGAACACGGGGCCGTGGTGGAAGGGCATTTCGTGATGCCGTCGGGCTTTCACAGCCAGACGTATATTCAAACCTCGCTGCTTTTGCAGCATCCCAATCTGGCGCAGAAAATCGCGCAGGCCATGTCGGACAAGTTCCCCGCCAAAGCCGACGTGGTGATGGCGCTGACCCCGTCTAACTCCGTTTTGGCGCAGGAAGTGGCCCGCGTGCGCGGAGCGCGCGCGATTTTCGCTTCCAAGGACGCGCAGGGACGCATGATTTTAAAACATAATTTCGTCATTAAACCCGGGGAAACCGTGCTGTTGGTGGACGATGTGACCGTGGGCGGACGCAAAGTGCTGCGCGCCGAAGAGCTGGTCAAAGCTGCCGGAGCCAAGGTAATGGGCGTGAGCGTGATGGTGGACCGCTCCATGGGCATTTTGCCCGTCACGCTGCCGCTGCGCGCGCTGCTGTCTTACCCCATTCAAACGTTCCGCGCCAAAGACTGCCCTCTCTGCGCTTCCGGCATGCCGGTGACCGAAGTGGACGACATGAACAAGGAGCCGGAACATGACTGAAGTAAAACTGAAACCTAAAGAGCACCGCCGCATCGCCGCGGGGCATTACTGGATTTTTTCCAATGAGATAGCCGGGCTGGATACGTCTATAGAACCCGGAGAATTGGTGCGCGTGCTGGACGGAGACGGCAACGTCGTGGGATACGGATTTTTCAATCCCCACAGCCTCATTGCCGTGCGTATGGTGTCCAAAGGCCCGGACCCGCTGCCGGAAGATTTTATCTTTCAAAATTTGGACGCGGCGTATGATTACCGCAAAGAAATCGGCGTGCGCAAATACGGGCGCATGTGCTACGGAGAAAGCGACAATCTGCCGGGCCTGGTGGTGGACCGCTATGGAGACGTATTAGTAGCGGAAATCCTGACCGCGGGCATGGAACGCCAGAAAGAAGCCATTACCGCCGCGCTGAAGAAAATTTTTAAACCCAAAGGCATTTTGTTCCGCGCGGATAGCGCGTTCCGCGCTTTGGAAGGATTGGGCAATACCCCCGAAGTGGTGGGCGAGGTGCCCGACACGGTGCAAATTGAAGAAAACGGCGTAAAGTACGAAGTGCCCCTGCGCGTGGGACAAAAAACGGGATTTTATTATGACCAGCGCGAAAACCGGGAGTTTTTAAAACCCTATTTTAAAGACAAACTGGTGGTGGATTTGTACAGCTATATCGGTTCTTTCGGCATTACGGCGGCCTTGGCCGGAGCTGCGCAGGTGTGGGGGTGCGATTCCTCCGCCGCCGCAGTGGAATTTGCCAACAAAAACGCCGAACTTAACGGCGTAAAAGATTTGGCCGTTTATCACCGCGATGACGCGGAACGCATTCTGTCCGCCATGAAAAAGAAAGAGCTGCCCGACCAGCCGGATTTTGTGTTGCTGGACCCCCCGGCGTTTGCCAAAAGCCGCAAAAATTTGCCGCAGGCCGTAGGGCTTTACGTCAAATTGGTCAAAATGGCTTTGGAAGGGCTGGAAAAAGGCGGGTATTTGGCTTTTTCCACCTGTTCTCATCATGTTTCGCGCGAGACGTTTTTGGATATTATCCGCCAGGGCGTGAGCAAATCCGGCAAACGCGCCGTTCTGTTGGAACTGCGCGGCCAGGCCAAAGACCACCCGGTTTTGATTGGCATGCCGGAGACGGATTATTTGCATTTTGCGCTGCTTCAGCTGCGCTAAAAAAGAGGAGGAAAAAGCCGTAAAACCGCCGCGCAAGCGTGCGGAATCATAAAATTTCATCTGTTTTTGGAACCATACACGGATATGGTGTTGCCGCCAAGGCGGCATGCAAACAGGCCAAAAACAGTCGTTTCAGGCGCAAGGCGAACGGACTAATTACCCGGTTGCTTTGTGCCGAGCGTTTGCCGTCCGCCGGACGGCAAACCACGGCTGTTTCATCGGACTACCTGTTTGCAGTCCCGTGAAAACGGCCGTTTTTGTTTTCTCCGGGGCCGGCATTCTGGAGGAAACCATGAAAAAAGGATTTACGCTGATTGAACTTTTGGTGGTGGTATTGATTATCGGTATATTGTCCGCCGTCGCGCTGCCGCAATATACCAAGGCGGGGACGAAGGCCCGCTTTGCCGAGGCCCAAATTTTACTCAAAGCGATCAAACAAGCCAAAGATGTATGCATGCTTGGCGATGAAGGCAGTTGTACGCTTTGGCCGGGTTTGGGGGTGGAATTGGGGAAAGGCGGAGGGAATAGTTCTGTACGGGAAACAGCTTACTTTGTATATGATTTAATTGATGGACAAAACGGCTTTTACGGTCCCGTTGCTGGATACAAAAAAGAACAGGTGTGTTTGTGCTATTACGATCCGTCCAATGACGGGATGGGCCGAAACGGGACATTGGTACTTTCCCAAAATCACGATGATAGCTGTTCCTCTGCGCCCGCTTCTTTTGACTATGCCAAGCTGCTCAATATCCCGGAAGTGTCGGCCGCGGAGTGCGGGTGCTGTTAAAATAAGAAAGGAGTGTTTTCAAACACGCGATATTTTGTTATAATATATCCGTAATGCCGAGGTAGCTCAGTGGTAGAGCACTGGTCTGAAAAACCAGGTGTCGACAGTTCGATCCTGTCCCTCGGCATTTCGTTTTGCCTTTTTACGCCGCGCGTTTTGCGCGGTTTTTTTATGTAAAATAAAGCGGGAAATCCTCCTTTTTGTGTTGCGCACCGGCCGGAAAAAGACATATACTTTAAGAGTACAGAAGCGATAAGGAGGCAATACCCTATGCCTAGAATAGAAGTGGACGCCAACCGCTGCAAAGCCTGCTATTTGTGCGTCTCCGCCTGCCCGAAGAAATGCCTGGGCAAATCCAAGACCATCAGCAAGAAAGGATATTTCCCCGCTGAGATGCAACATCCCGAAAATTGCGTCGGCTGCACGATGTGCTATATGGTGTGCCCGGACGTGGCCATCACGGTAATTAAAGAATAATTTTGAGGATTTTATGACCGAAAAAACCTTACGTAAAGGCAATGAAGCTTTGGCCGAAGGCGCGCTGCGTGCCGGGTGCCGCTTTTTTGCCGGATATCCCATTACCCCGCAGAACGAAGTGCCCGAATACATGGCCGCCCATATGGCCGATGCGGGCGGCGCGTTTGTGCAGGCCGAAAGCGAAGTGTCCGCCATTAACATGGTGTACGGTTCCGCGGCCACCGGCACGCGCGCGATGACGTCTTCTTCTTCTCCCGGCGTGAGCTTAAAGCAAGAAGGCATTTCTTATTTGGCCAGTGCGGATTTGCCGTGCTTGATTGTCAATATGATGCGCGGCGGCCCGGGACTGGGCAACATCGCCGGTGCGCAGGGAGATTATTTCCAGGCCACGCGCGGCGGCGGCAACGGGGACTATCACATTTTCGTCCTTGCGCCGAATTCCGTGGAAGAGCTGGGCAATTTCCCCAAGCTGGCGTATGAACTTTCTGAAAAATACCGCATTCCGGCCATGATTTTGGCCGACGGCATTTTGGGGCAGATGATGGAAAGCATGAGTTTTCATTTTGACCCGATTGATCCCAAAACACTGGGCAAATTCGACTGGGCGTTGGACATCTGCAAAAACGGCGCACCCAAAAACAACGTCTATTCCTACAAAGGGGACAATTTGTCCGCTGACGTTTGGTCCCGCGCCAAACGCTACGGGCTGGCGGAGCGCGACGAAGTCATCGTAGAAGAACGCAACACCGAAGACTGCGATGTGTTGTTGGTGGCCTACGGCCTTTCTTCCCGCGCCTGCTTGGAAGCGCTCAGCAAAGCTAAAGAAAAGGGCTTGAAACTGGGCCTGCTGCGCCCGATTACGCTGTGGCCCTTCCCGTACAAACGCATCGGCGAATTGGCCGGAAAAGTCAAAGCCGTACTGACGGTGGAACAGAGTCTGGGCCAGCTGGTGCAGGACGTGCGTCTGGCCGTTAACGGCCGCGCGCCCGTTTACTTAAACGCCTATCCCGCCGGAGACATCCCCAGCGGAGAAAGCGTACTGACCGCCGCCGCTTCGGCTCTGAAAGGAGAAGGAGAGGGTTTGTTTGATTTGCAGAAATACTGCGAAGGATTTGAATACAAAGGGGGGAGAACCAAATGAGCATTCTTGCGCAAAAACCCCAAAGTTTGACCGATTTGCCCATGCATTACTGCCCGGGCTGCGGGCACGGCATCGTGCACCGCTTAATGGGCGAAGCCATTGACGAGCTGGGCATCGCCGACCGCGTAATCGGCGTGGCCCCGGTGGGCTGCGCGGTGTTTGCCGACAGCTATTTTGCCTGCGACATGATACAGGGCGCGCACGGCCGCGGCCCGGCTATCGCCACGGGCGTGAAACGTTCCAAACCCGAAGCCATTGTGTTTTCCTATCAGGGCGACGGGGACTTGGCGTCCATCGGCATGGCCGAAATCGTGCACGCCGCGGCGCGCAGCGAGCATATCACCGTCATTTTTATCAATAACGCCATTTACGGCATGACGGGCGGCCAAATGGCTCCCACCACGCTGGTCGGCCAAGTGGCCACCACCGCTCCCAAAGGACGCGACCCGCTCTTGCAGGGCTGGCCTATCAACGTGTGTGAAATGCTCAGCGCGCTGAAAGGAGCCAAGTATTTGGAGCGTGTGGCGGTGGACAGCCCGCAGCACGTCATGGCGGCTAAAAAAGCCATTAAAAAAGCGTTTGACAACCAGGTCAAAGGTATCGGATTTTCCATGGTGGAAGTGCTCAGCCAATGCCCGACCAACTGGGGCGCGGACCCATTGACTTCTTTGGAATTCGTGCGCACCAAGATGATGACCCAGTACCCGCTGGGCGTGTTTAAAGACGAGGGGGCCGAATAATGTACCAGGGTATCAGAATAGCCGGATTTGGCGGACAGGGCGTAGTTTCCGCCGGGATTTTGCTGGCGCAGGCCGGCGTGGAAGAAAAGAAAAACGCCAGCTGGCTGCCTTCTTACGGTCCCGAAATGCGCGGCGGTACGGCCAACTGCTCCGTGGTCGTCACGGACGGGGAAGTGTTTACGCCGATCGTGTCCGCGCCGGATACGGTGATTGTCATGAACGAACCGTCTCTGCCCAAATTTGAGCCGATGCTCAAAGAGGGGGGGCTGATGATTATCAACAGCTCGCTGATTAATTCCCGTCCCTCCCGTACGGATTTCCGGGCGGTCTGCGTGCCGTGCAATGAAATCGCAGCGCAGGTGGGCTCGCCGCGTGTGGCCAATTTGGTCGCGCTGGGCGCGTTTTGCAAGCTGACGGGCGCGGTGGAGGTGGAAGGCATTGTGCACGCCATGAAAAAAGTATTTAAGCGCGCCAAACCGGAAATGCTGGAAATCAACCGCAAGGCGTTGCAGGCCGGTTTTGATTATGTGAAATAATCTTAGCTGAAACAAGATATACGAAAGAGCGCGGCGGCTGCCGCGCTCTTTTTGCGTCTAAAGAATTTTTGCCTTAAGTTCCTTCTGGGGTCCGCAGGGTGTGTTGCAATGATTTGAAAAATCATTATACGGCTGTGGGATTGTGCACAAGAATCTGCAGGGGAGAGTGTCTCAACGGCTGTGGCAATGGGAAACCTTATCGGTACTGGAAAAGCAAATAAAAATTATTCCGCCGCGTCCTGGGCGTAGTAGCGTATCAGACGTCCTTCCGCCCGGGCGCATTTAGATGAGAGGTAAATAAATACACAGGCTGGCAGCAGCATGGCGCAGCAGCCCAGCACGGCGATTTTCAGACCGAACAAATCGGACGCGCGTCCGATGAGTGCCGGAGATACGGCGTCCCCCAGCGCATGAATCAAAAAGATATTGACGGCGAAGGCCATGGAACGAACTTTGCGTCCGCTCAGCGCCACCAGAGACGCGCTGATGGGCCCCAGGGGCAAGAACATAAACGTAATGGCGATAAAAAACGTAATCAGCGAGAACGGCATCCGGTGGCTGAGCACGCCCGCCCCGGCAAAGGGAAGGAACAAAATAAAGCTGGACAAAATGACGATGAAATAGGCGTAGTCGGTTTTTTTAAGCAGACGGTCGGCCGCTTTGCCGCCCACGAACGTGCCCAATGCTCCGGCCGCAATGACCAGCCCCCCAAACACCGTGCCGGCCTGGGCTACGCCCATGTCAAAAAACCGGTGGAAATAGGTGGGCATCCATGCCGACAGACCACCCAGCGCAAAGGTTTGCATAGCGTGGGCCAGACATAAAAACAGGAAAGGTCTGTTGCCTAGCAACAGGAGATATTGGTTTAGTCCGGGCCGCTTGCGGTTTTCCAGACTGCGGTGTTTCCGGTCCTTGACCAGCAGAAGCGTCGCTCCCGCCAGCAACAAACCCGGAACGCCGACCAGCATAAACGCTGTACGCCATCCCCATTTCGCTCCCGCCACGGCCCCGATCAAATAACCCAGCGCACTGCCCGCGGGCAGCGCCAGCGCGAAATAAGACAAAATAGTGGCGCGTTTGTTTTTGGGATATTGCTCGGCCAGGAAAGGCTGGGCAATGGTGGTAAAGCCGCCTTCTCCCACGCCGATGGCCGCCCGCGCGCACAGCAAAGAGCCGTAGTGTTTGGCCAGTCCGCTGACGAACGTGGCCGCACTCCAGATAAACGCGCTTACCGCTATCCAGTATTGGCGGGGCTGGCGGTCGGCGAAGAATCCCACCACGGGGGCGTAGCACATATACACCAACATAAACACGGAAGCCAGCGTGCCCAGCTGAAAATCCGACAAAGAAAGTTCCGTTTGAATCAGCGGGAAAACGGAGAACAGCACCTGTCTGTCTATATAGTTAAACAGGTTTAGTAAAAACAAAATCCAAAACAATCTCCGCGCGTTCATATTTTTATTCTATAAAATATCTCAAAACCGCGCGAGAAGCGCGGAAATTTATATAATAATCCAAAGGGAGGACGCTATGAAAAAAGGATTTACGCTGATAGAGCTTATTATCGTGATGGTGGTGGTGGCCGTACTGGTGACCATTGCCGTTCCCAAATACAAAATGGCCATGGAACGCGGCCGCGGGTTGGAAGGCATCGCCAACGCCCAGGCCTGGAGTGAAGCGGCCAATGCCTGCTATGTGAAAAATTATAACAGTTATGGTTCTGATATATTTTCTTGCTCGGCTTCATTGGCCAACTATACAAAGAACGGAAATTTCGGCGGTCCTTCCATTTTATATTCAGACGGCGGGAAGGTGACAATTTCGTTTGCGCGTTCCTCGGGGATTTATACGCTTTCTTTTTTAAACGAAGGCGGGGAAACGACCAAGCGGACCTGTACCGCTTCTTCCTCGTCCAATCTGCGCTACTGCAAGGCGCTGGGCGCAGGTAAGAACTGTACATCCACCTCGTGTGATTTTTAATTTGTTTTAAAGTGAAAAAACCCGGTCCGAGACCGGGTTTTTTATGGATTTTAACCTCCGGATTTTATCCGGGGGATTTTTATTTTATATATGTTTTTCGGTTTTGCCTTAAAGCTTCAAACAGCGTGACGGCCGCGGAGGAAGAAAGATTTAACGAGCGGACGGGCCCCGTCATGGGAATGGTGTAAAGCCGGTCCCGGTAGCGCTCGTAAAATTCTTTGGGAAGGCCGCAGGACTCCGCACCGAAGCACAGATAGGAGCCGTCTTGAAAATCCGCGTCCCAGTACGGAAGGGAGCCTTTGGTGGACAGAAAGAACAACTGTTCCCTGTCCGGATGGTTTTCCTCCAGAAACTGTTCCCACGTATCATAACGCCGCCAGTCCAAGTCGGGCCAATAATCCAGCCCGGAGCGGCGTATTTCTTTGGATTCTATTTTAAATCCCAGTTTGCCCACCAAATGCAAACGCGTGCCGGTGGCCGTACAGGTGCGGCCGATGTTGCCGGTGTTAAAGGGAATTTCGGGGTTTATGAGGACGATATGAAGCATATATAATGTTTCCGTTGGATAAACGGATACGACGGGTTTTTTCTTGGTTTGCCTGCCGCGCCCGCCCGTCCTTCGGTTCTGGCGTGCCGGCAATCGTTTCGAATGTTTAGAAAGCCGGATTTTTAAGGGAGAGTTATTTTTATGGTTTTAGCAAAAAAGATAAGGTTTGCTTTTTTGCAAGTGATAAAAATACCCTTAAAATCCGGCTTTCCGTTTTACAGATTGCCTAGTTTTGGGGTTCCTTTTTTACGATGAAAAAAGGAACGTTTTTTCCTACTCTTCCCAGCGGATATACAGCGGGGTCAGTACGTTGGGCACTTTGTCGCAGGCGGGCAAAATGCGCAGAGCGTAGTCTTGGCGGCCGCTGTTAATGGGGGAGACTTCCACCTCGTAAATATAGGCGTCTCCTTCATTGCCGATGACGCGCATGTCCACCGCGTCTTCTTTTTCAATATCGCCCAGCGTTCCGCGGGTGCCCAGATAGAGCTCCACCTGGATGTCTTCCGGAGCCAGCGCGCCCAAAAATACGCGCGCGCGGAAGCGGAGTTTGTCTCCCATCAGCACGGCTTTGTCCAAAGCGGGTGTGATGTCGGTCACGCTGACGCGGTACCAGTTCTCGGCGATTTTCTTGCGCCACGCTGCCACTTGTACGGCGTAATCTTCCCAGCCCAACAATTGGCCGAAGTGATGCGCGCCGACGTAGAATTTTTCGTAATATTCTTTCACCATGCGGTTGGTGTTGAAGAACGGAGCGATCTGGCGGATAGATTTTTTCATCAAAGCCAGCCAAGCGGGAGAGAATCCCTTTTCGTTTTTGGCGTAATAAGCCGGGGCGATGTCCTGTTCCAGCAGGTTGTAGAGAGATTCCGCTTCCACCGCGTCGCGTTCTGCGTCGGAGCCGTATTTTTCCGCGCCGCCGATGGACCAGCCGAAATCGCACGGGCCCACTTCATCCCACCAGCCGTCCAAGATAGAGAGCATCAGCGCGCCGTTAAGCGCGGCTTTCATGCCGGAGGTGCCGCTGGCTTCCATGGGGCGGATAGGGTTGTTGAGCCACACGTCCACGCCTTGCACCATGTAGCGGGCGGTGTTCATATTGTAATCTTCCAGGAAAACGACTTTGTTTTTGAAGCGCGGGTCGTTTTGCGTCAGATTGTAAATGGTTTTGATGAATTCTTTGCCTGCCGTATCGGCCGGGTGCGCTTTGCCGGCAAACACAAATTGCACGGGGCGCAGCGGATTGTTGACGATTTTATCCAAGCGGTCCAAGTCTTTAAACAACAGCGTGGCGCGTTTGTACGTGGCGAATCTGCGCGCAAAGCCGATGGTCAGCACGTCGGGTTTGAGCACTTTGCTGGCTTTGTTGACGGTCATTACGTCAAAACCCTGGCGTTTGAGCTGGCGCTGAATGCGGGCGCGGGCCATATTGATGAGTTTGGTTTTGCGCTGGCCGTGCACCGCCCAAAGTTCTTCGTCGGAAATATCATAAATTTTATCCCACATTGCGTCATCGGAGGGATCAAACTCGTCCATCTGGTTTCCGTTAAAGAGGTACTTGCGGTACAGTTCGTTAATTTCGTGAGAGACCCAAGAGGCGCTGTGAATGCCGTTGGTAATGCTGCCTATGGGCACTTCATTGATAGGCAGGCCGGGCCACAGGTTTTTCCACATTTCGCGGCTGACGACGCCGTGCAATTTGGCCACGCCGTTGGCGTAAGCGGTTAAGCGCAGCGCCAAAACGGTAAGACAGAAAGTGGTGGAGTTGGCGGTTTCTTTCCCGAGGGCCAAGAATTCGTCCCAGGAAATGCCCATTTCCTGCGCGTAATATTCCATGTATTTGCGCACGAGCAAGGGGTCAAAGTGTTCGTTTCCGGCGATGACCGGCGTGTGCGTGGTAAATACGGAGGACGCCCACACGATTTCGCGCGCCTGGGCGAAGGTATATTTGCGCTCATGCATAATGTCCATAATACGCTGGATGAGCAGGAACGCGCTGTGTCCTTCGTTGATGTGATAGACCGTCGGGTTGAGCCCCATGGCGGTCAAAGCTTTCACGCCGCCGATGCCCAAGACGATTTCCTGGCGGATGCGGTTTTCGCGGTCGCCTCCGTAAAGTTTTTCCGTAATCAAACGTTGGGCGGGGGTGTTTTCCTGCAAATTGGTGTCCAGCAAATACAAATCCGTGCGTCCTACATTGACGCGCCAGACGCAGGCTTTGACGCTTTCATTAAATCCCAGCGGAATATCCACGACGATTTCTTTCCCTTCTTTGTCCAGCACGCGTTCCACGGCCATGTGCGCCCAGTCGTTGTCGGGGTATTCTTCGTTCTGCCAGCCTTCGCGGTTGATGAGCTGTTTGACGTAGCCCTGTTTGTAGAACAATCCCATGCCGATGATGGGCATGCCCAAGTCGCTGGCGGATTTGATATGGTCTCCGGCCAACATACCCAAACCGCCGGAATAAATGGGCAATCCTTCGCCGATGCCGTATTCCATGGAGAAATACGCGGCCAGCATGTCGCCTTTTTCCTGCTTGTGTTCTTTATACCAGGTGTGCGGATTGTTTTTGTAGTTGTAGTAAGCTTCTTTTACCTTATTGACTTGTTCTACGAAAGAAGGGGTGTTGCTGAGTTCTTCCAAGCGTTTCTGCGGCACGGAGCCCAGCATCCATTTCGGGTTGCGGCTGGAATCGGTCCACAGCTTGGGATCTATCTGCATGAACAGTGAAATGGCCGGCCAATTCCACGTAAACCACATGTCGCTGGCCAGTTCTTCCAGAAACTTGATATTGTCCGGCAAATTGGGCTGGACGGTAAAGGAATGGATTTTCATGAAGTCTCCTGGTTAGTAAAATTTCTCTTAATATATTATATAAAGTTAAAGCACAATACAAAGAAGAGCATAATAGCGCGCCATCAGGATAACCCCCAGAGGC
>CAMGSK010000019.1 GCA_946061795.1 uncultured Elusimicrobium sp. | reverse complement strand
GGGCGCGGCGGTGCTGGTGACGGCGTGCTCCACACTGTTTCTGCTGGCGGCCATGACGGCGGAACGAATCTACGGAGGGCGTTTTGCGTTTCTGACCCCGTGGGCGCTGCTGCTGCTTTTGCTGCCCTTCGCCGTTTTGGCGGCGCGCGTATTTTGGACCGACAAGTTCAACCGCCCGCTCAACTATCCGATGACGTCCGCCCTTCCCCAAAGTTTTTCCTTGGGCGCGGCGCTTAACCGCTGGCTGCCGGCCGGATTATATTTAACGGCATTGACGCTTTTTATCGTCGCGCTGGCGCGCCCGGTGGGCGTCAGTTCTTCCAAGCTCCCCCCCACCCAAGGCATAGACATCATGATGATGGTGGACTCTTCCGGCAGTATGGCCAACCAGGATTTTTATCCGTCCCGGTTTGTCGCCGCGCAGAAGACGGCCATTAATTTTATCGGCAAACGCTTCAATGACCGCATTGGTCTGGTGGTGTTTGCCAAAGAAGCGTCCTTAGCCGCGCCGCTGACCTTGGACCACGATGCAGTGCAGGAATTGGTGGCTTCTTTGTTTTTAGGCGTGGTGGACCCGACGCTTACCGCCATCGGGGACGGCTTGGGACTGGCGGCCAGCCACCTCAAAGACAGCACCGCCAAAAGCAAAATCATTCTGCTTCTGACCGACGGCTCCAACAACGCCGGGTCCCTGGACCCGCTGCTGGCGGCCAAAGCCGCGGCGGCCTACGGCATTAAAGTTTACACCATCGCCGTGGCCAGCCCGCCGGGAACAACTATTTTTTCCAGCCGGGAAGAAGAAATAGACGAGGGCCTGCTGATGAACATCGCCAAAGCGACGGGCGGCGAATTTTACCGGGCGAAAAATGAAGTGGAACTGCAAGACATTTACAATAAAATCAACGAACTGGAGAAAACGGATTTCACCCAGTCCGCGCGCGTCAGCCGCAGCGACGCGTACCGTCCGTTTCTGCTGGCCGGACTTGCGCTGCTGGCGCTGGGAGTGTTTTTGCGCAAGCTGATATTGATTAAGGTGCCCTGATATGGAACTGTTTGAAAAACCGGTTTATTTTATTTACTGCGCCGTTTTTCTGGCGGGAACGGGACTCCTGTTCTGGCTGGGAGGCAAACTGAAACGGCGCGTCACGGCGGCTTTGTTCGGCCCGCGGGCTTACGCGCGGCTGAGCGGAGGAGGAGACCGGCTGAAGAAATGGAAAAACGCCTTGTTTTTCTGCGGAATATTTTTTATTTTTGCCGCTTTGGCACGGCCGCAGTGGGGGCTGGAAATCGTAAAAGCGGAAGCGAATTTTGCCCAAGCGGTCGTAGCGGTGGACGTATCGGCCTCCATGCGTGCAAGGGATGTAAAGCCGGACCGGCTCTCCAGCGCCAAAAACATGCTGCGCATGCTGACATCCCACCTCAAAAACGAACGCATCGGCCTGATTGCTTTTACTTCCAAAGCTTATATACAGTGCCCCATCACCACAGATGAAGACGCGCTGAAATATTTCATCTCCGTTCTTCAGCCCGATATGCTGCCCGCTCCCGGGACCTCGCTGGCGGCCCCGGTCAAACTGGCTGCGCACATGCTGGGCAAATATCCGGGCAAAAAAGCGTTGATTTTGCTGACCGACGGAGAAGACCATACGCCGGAAGAATTAAAAGAGGCCCAAACCGCCGCGCAAAAAGAAGGCATACGCGTCATCGCCATCGGCATTGGCACGCCGCAAGGGGAACTGATTCCCCAGCGGACGGATTTGTCCGGCAATGTTTTGGAATACAAAAAAGACCGGGAAGGAAAGACCGTCGTCAGCAAATTGGACGAAAAAAGCTTGGCTTCTTTGGCCGCGGCCACCCAAGGGGTGTACATCAAATATACCACCCCCTCCCAAGTAGCCGCCAAAGTGGAGCAGGCCATGAGAGACATGGACCGCAGCCGCTCGGCCGCGTCCGCCCGCGCAGGGTATATTAACCGCTATCAAATTCCGCTTTCTCTGGCGGTGCTGTGCTTTGCGCTGTGGCTGGGGCTGCCGTTTAAAGTGAAGAATGAAAAACGGGAAGAAAAGCAAAAAAAGGTACAATAAGATAATGAAGAAAACCTTGCTCTGTTTTTTGCTGCTCCTGCTTTGCGCCGCCGTCCAGGCCGGCGTGCACGGCCGTTTGCGCCAAGGAGGCAAATATTACAATGAGCAAAAATACGGCTCCGCGCTCAACAGCTACCATGAAATTTTAAAAGAAGATCCCGGCCAGCAGGACGCTTTGTTCAACGCGGCTAACGCCTATTACCGCTTAAACGAATATACGCAGGCGCAGGAAGCTTTCCGGGAAGTGGCGGACCGGAAAGGCGCGCGCGCCCAAGACGCGCTGTTTAATTTGGGCAACGCCTACTACCGCGCCGGAGACAAAGACAAAGCGATAGAAGCTTACAAAGCCGCCGTTCTGTCCGACCCGCAAGACAAAGAAGCCATACACAATTTGCAGCTGGTCATTGAACAAAAGCAACAAAATAATAAAAACCAAAACAACAACGATAATCAAGACAACCGCTCCGACAACCGCCAAAACCAACAGAAAAACGGCGGAAATTCCGCCGGCGGCCAGAAACCGCAGGAAGGCCAAATGGACAAAAATGACGCGCAGCGGGTGCTTTCTGTGGCCAAAGAAAACGAATACAAACGTCCCGCCGGGCGGAACCGCGCGCCGGAAGAAATCGTGGATAAGGACTGGTAAACGATGCGTAAACGGATTTTTCTTTGTTTCTTTCTTTTCTTTTTCGCCCTGTCGCACGCCGCGGCGGATTTAAACGGAGTCAGCATGACGGCCTCCGTCAACAGAACTTCTTTAACGACGGAAGACGAATTGAAACTGACCGTCACCATAGACGGCGTGGCGACCGACGCAATGCCCCAGCTGCCCAGTCTGCCGGCTTTTAACGTTTACGCCAGCGCGGCCACCAAAGAAATCAACAATTTTCACGCGGTTTCCACTTTTGAATACATTATGCTGCCCCGTTTTGCGGGGAAAACGCTCATCGGCCCCGTCACGCTGCATTACGGCAACAAAATGTACCAAACGCAGCCCATAGAAGTGACGGTGTACCGTCCGTCCCAGGCTCCGGCCCCCGCGCCGGCCAAAACGCCTTCCTCGGCGGCGAAAACTTCCCGCCGCGCTGCAGACAAGGCTCCCGCGGGGCTGCCCCCCCTGGAAAGAGATTTATACAATTTGGCCGCTCAAAACGGGGATAAAACGTATTTTATGGTGGCGACCGTGGAAAACGCCAAACCTTACGTCAATCAAACCGTCACGCTGGCCGTGCGTTTTTATTATTCGCGCCCTTTTGTAGATAACGCCCCGTACACGGCCCCGGCCATCAGCAATCTGTTCATGGAAGAAATCGGCACGTCGGACGGCTCCCAAACCATTTCCGGCCGCGTGTATGCCTATATGGAAAAGCGCTACGCCCTCTCCGGTGTGGCGGCGGGCAACGCCCAGGTGGGGCCGGCCAGCGTGAAATACATTCCCACCAGCGGACGCGCTTCCATGTTGGACCGCATGCTGGCTCTGCGGATGAGCGAGCCGGAAACCGCTTCTTCCAATCCTATTTCCTTAGACATCCGCTCCGTACCGGTGGAACTTCGCCCCAAAAATTTTTACGGAGCGGTGGGAAGTTCCTATCAAATTACCGCTTCGGCAGACCGCCGGGAAGTGGAAGCCGGAGAAGCCGTCAACTTAACCATTAAAGTGACGGGAGAAGGCAATTTAAAACCCACCGCCGATTTGAAACTTCCCTCCCTGCCCGGTTTCCGCGTCTATGACGTGGCCTCCACCTCAGGAGCCGTTCCGTCCAACGGAACGTTAAGAAGCTATAAGATTTTCAAAGCGGTCATCGTTCCTCTTTCTTCCGGGGAGTATGTGGTGCCCGGGCTGTTCTGGTCCTATTTTGACCCCAAAACTAAAACTTACCGCACCTTGCGCACGGAACCGATTGCACTGCGCGTGACTCCCTCCACAAAAGAGGACGCCGGCTTTGATTTTGGCGCAAATGCCGATTTGGGCGGAGGATTCCGCCAGCTGGGGCAGGACATACGCTATCTCAAAGCTTCCGCCGCGGCGCAAAAACCGGGGCTTCTGACCAAAATCGCTTCCTACGGCTGGCTGCTCTGGGGAGCCTTGGTTCTGCTGGCCTTGGCGGGCGTGGTCGCTTTGCTGGACAAAAGCGCCCTGGCGGGCAAACGGGAACGGAGCAAAGTTCTCCAATCTCTCAAAAACGCCAAAAACGCCGAAGCGGTTTCGGATGCGCTGTCGGCATTTATTCTGCTGCGCTACGGCGTACATACCGCCAGTCTGCCGCTGCGCGATATTGTGTCCGCGCTGAAAAAACGCAGCTGTCCCGCCAATCTGCTGGATCAGTTCCAACGCATCTGGCAACTGCTGGACGCGGCGCGTTTTGCTCCGGCGCACCTGCAAAACCAAAATGCGCAGGAACTGGCGCGCCAAGCCGCCGCACTGATAAAAGAAATGGAAAAAGGGAGCCGCTCATGAGAAATTTATTTTTCGCCGTTTGCCTGACGCTCGCGTCCGTATGTACGGCGTACGCGGCCGATTTTAACCGCGCCGAACAATTGTACCGCCAGGGGCACTTCGCCTCCGCATTGGCCGAGTACGAGGAACTGCTTTCCACCTACCCAAACGACCCTTTTCTTTACTACAATATAGGAAATTGCTATTTTAAAATGGGCGTGCGCGGACTGGCCGCGGCCAATTATTACCGGGCGTTTCGCCTTGCCCCCCGGGACCCGGACATCCGTCATAATCTGACGTTAGCGCTGGAATCGGCCGGAGAAAGATTCGTTCCCTCCGGAATGCCGCAAGCCCTGCACCAAGCGTTTTTCGGACTGCGCACGGACGAACTGAAAGGCCTGTTCATTTTATCTTTGTGGCTGTTTTGTACAACGGCCTCCGTCTGGCTGGTCAAGCGGCGTTTCGGCCGCGCCGCGCTGGCTGCGGCGTTGATTTTGGCCTTGTTGGGCGGATGGTACGCTTGGAGAAAAAACATAGAAGGGCAGAGATTGGCCGTCGTGGCCGCCCCCGTGGCGGAACTGCGCAGCGGACCGGGAACCAATTTCCCCGCCAACGCCAACGCCGTCCAGGGCAGACTGGTCATTATAGAGGACGCCCGGGACGACTGGTACGAAGTGGTCGTCAAGTCCGAAGGCATCAAAGGCTGGACGGAAGCGAACTCACTGGAAATTATTTGACGCACGGAGAAAGCATGTTTATACAAAAAGAAGCCGATGAATTGATTGCCGCGTTGAATTACGTCAAAGAAAATTTAGCTGGGCAAACCGAAGAACTGGCCGGACAAATCGTCCGCGCGTTCAAAAACGGCAACCAAGTGATTTTGATGGGCAACGGAGGCAGCGCTTCCGACGCGCAGCATATCGCGGCGGAATTTGTGGGGCGTTTTAAAAAAGAACGCAAATCTTTCCCCGCCTTGGCCCTCAACACCAACAGTTCCACCGTCACCGCCGTGGGAAACGATTACGGATACGATGAAGTGTTTTCACGGCAAATTGACGGATTTGCCCGCAAAGGCGACGTGGTGATCGGCATTTCCACCTCCGGCAACAGCACCAACGTGCTGCGCGCGCTGGAACTGGCCAAACGCCGCGGATGTTATACCGCCGCGCTGCTGGGCAAAGACGGCGGAGCCATCAAAAACGCGGTGGACTTGCCCATCGTCGTAAAATGGCCCAATACGCCGCGCGTGCAGGAATGCCACATTTTTATCGGCCACAGCATATGCGATTTGGTGGACCAATCGTTTTAAGGAGAACAACATGAAAGTAGCCGTCGCGTGCGACCACGCGGGATTTGGACTGAAAGAAACCGTCTTGAACAAAATCAAAGCGCTGGGACATGAAGCAATAGACTGCGGCGCCCAAGACGCGCAGCGGGTGGATTTCCCGGATTACGCCGCCAAAGCCGGCGCCCTGCTGCAGAACGGGCAAGCCGACCGCGCGGTGCTTATTTGCGGAAGCGGCATCGGCATGTGCATAGCGGCCAACAAGCTGCGCGGCGTATATGCCTGCGTATGCCATGACGCGTATTCGGCGCACCAAGGCGTGGAACACGACGCCATGAACGCGCTGTGTCTGGGCGCGCTGATCATCGGCAAAAACCTGGCGGAAGAGCTGGTGGAACGCTTTTTAAACGCCTCCTATTTTAACGAAGGCAATTATAAAAAACGCGTGGACAAAATCCTCGCGCTGGAAGCAAAAATCTAAAAATTGTAAATAAGGATGCAATACCCTATGAAAATGAACGCAAACCCCATGGCCGAAGGCATTGTCCGCGAAGGCATCATCAAGCTGGAAAATTTGGACTTCAACCAAAAATTCTGGGCCAAAGACCCGACGCTGTGGAAGCAGGAGCCGGAACATCAGGAACTGATCAAAAACTTTTTGGGATGGCAAAAAGTTTATGACTGGACGCTGGAACGCATAGACGAAGTGCTCTCTTTCGCCGCCGAAGCGAAAAAAGACTTTAAATACTGCGTGGTCATGGGCATGGGCGGCAGCAGCCTGGCCCCGGAAGTGTTCCGCACGACGTTTGGCAAACAAAACGGCTGCCCCGAAACTTTTGTGCTCGACACCACCAACCCCGATTGGGTGGGCGCGGTGCGCGGCAAAATCAATCCGGCCGAAACGCTGTTCATTTTCGCCAGCAAATCCGGCGGTACGGTGGAACCGTCTTCCCAATTCGCCTACTTTTTTGAAGAAGTGAAAAAAGCCGGAGCCAAAGAACCGGGCCGCAACTTCATCGCCATTACGGACGAAGGAACCGGATTGCAAACCTTGGCCAAAAAGCACAAATTCCGCCATGTGTTTACCAATCCTTCCGACATCGGCGGTCGCTTTTCCGCACTTTCTTTCTTCGGCATTGTGCCCGCTGCCGTTATGGGCGTGGACGTGGTAAAAATCTTATCCAACGCCAAAGAAGCCGCGGAGACCTTTGCGCCGCAGGCCCCCGTCAAAGACAACGCCGCCGTGCGGCTGGGAGCGTACCTCGGCGCGTGCTATACCAACCACAGCAAAGACAAAATGACCATTTTGGCTCCCAAAGAAGTGGAACCTTTCGGCTTGTGGGCTGAACAGCTGGTGGCCGAATCCACCGGTAAGGAAGGCAAAGGCATTGTCCCCGTGGCGGGAGAAACCCTGCACCGCAATTTTGACTACCGCGAAGACCGCTTCTTCGTTTATATTTCCACGGATACCGACGACAATAAACGCGTGGAAGAAGTGGCCGACGACTTGGCCGAACGCGGTTTTCCCATCGTCACGCTGGACCTGAGCGACAAGTACCAACTGGGCGCCATGTTCCTGCTGTGGGAAATCGCCACCGCGGCCGCGGGCGCCATTTTGGCTATTGATCCGTTTGACCAGCCCAACGTGCAGGAAGCAAAAACGCTGACCAAAAACGTACTGGCCAAGCTGGAAAAAGGAGATATCCCTGCGGAAGTGACCGCGCCTCTGCTCGTTTCCAAAGATTTAAAAGACGAAGTAAAGCTGGACACCTTGGCCCAGGATTTTTATTCGCTGTTGGAAAGCAACGACTACGTGGCCATTCTGCCCTATGTCTGGCCGTCGGAAGACAACGCCAAAGCCCTTTGCCAGCTGCGTGACAAAATTTTGTGCCGCACCAAACGCGCCGTCCTGTTCGGCTACGGGCCGCGCTATCTGCACTCCAGCGGCCAGCTGCACAAAGGCGACGGCAACAACGGCGTATTTTTAATTATCTCCGCCGACCCCGCGGCAGACGTCAAAATCCCGGGGCAGAATTATACCTTCGGTCAGCTGTGCAACGCCCAAGCGCTGGGAGATTTCCAAGCGCTGGAAAACAAAGGCCGCCGCGTCGTCAAACTGCATGTGCATCAGCCCGTGGCGCAGGCCGTCAAGAAACTCAGCGACGCGTTCTAAATTCCATTCGTCAGGGCGGCGTGTCAAGCGCCGCCCTTTTTTGCTTTATGAAGAAACTGTTTATCCAAACTTACGGCTGTCAAATGAACTTGGCCGATTCCGAAGAAATGGCCGCTCATTTGGCCGCGCGCGGTTTTGAACTGACCGAACTGTTGGAAGAGGCGGATTTGGCGTTAGTCAACACCTGCACGGTGCGCGACCACGCCGAGCACCGCGCGCTGTCTCTGCTGGGACGTCTGCGCCGGTGGAAGCGCGAAAAATCCGGCCGCCGCATTATCTTTGCCGGCTGCGCGGCCCAGCGGTTGGGTGAAAAACTCAAAAAAACTTTCCCGTATTTGGATTTAATTTCCGGCGCAAAAGACATAGATTCTTTTAGCACGCTGCTGGACAAAAGCGGCCTTTTCCCCTCCGTCCCCGGCGCGGGCAACAACGCGGCGCAGCCCGGCGTGAGCGGCTACGTGACCATTATGCGCGGATGTGATTTTGCCTGTTCTTACTGCATTGTGCCTTCCGTGCGCGGTCCGGTGCACTGTCTGCCGTCGGCTGATATTTTAAAACGAGCCGCGCAAAAAGCCGCCGAAGGATATCCCGAAATCGTGCTCTTGGGGCAAACGGTCAACGCGTGGCGGGAAGAAGGAAAAACGTTTGCGGATTTGCTGAACGAAGTTTCCGCCCTCCCGGGCGTGGAACGCGTGCGCTTCGTCAGTCCGCACCCGGCGTTTATTACGCCCGAATTTTTGGCCGCGGTGGAACACAACCCCAAAATTGCGCGGCATATTCACCTGCCTGTACAGAGCGGTTCCAGCAAGGTGTTAAAAGAAATGAAACGCGGCTATACGCGCGAACTATTTTTGGAAAAAGTAGATGCGCTCAAAGCGCGCGGATTTGCCGTCAGTACGGACATCATCGTCGGTTTCCCGACGGAAACGCTGCAAGATTTTGAAGAAACGCTCTCCCTGGTGGAACGGGCCGGCTTTTCCGCCGCCTATTGCTTCAAATATTCCCCCCGCGCGGGCACCCCGGCGGCCCAAATGAAACTGTGGGATGAAAAAACACTGGAAGAACGCTTGGATATTTTGTTAAATAGGGTAAGAGGACTGGCCGAAGCCGCCTACCAACGGCAAGTGGGCAAACCCGTACAGATTTTGATGGAAACGCCCGACAAAGGCCGCACCTCCGACAATTTCTGGGCACAAACGAAAAAAAGTTATACAATAGGGACAATGGTGCAAAGCCAAGCGCAAAGCGCGCAGGGAACTTTACTTTTGACAAGGGACTGATTATGAACAATCAAAATTTCAGCGAAAAACGCAAACACCGCCGCATGCCGGTTATCAGTAATTTAATTGAACCGGTTAACCTGTTTTACAAAACGCAGGACGGAAAGGAAACCTCTCTGGTGGCCATATTGGCCGATTTGTCCGCTTCCGGCATGCGTATGATCAGCTTTTTGGGCGCGCCGATGGCGGATGAATTTTCCATCAGTCTGCAGCTGCCCGGCATGAAACGCATGGAGCTGGCCGCGCGCATGGCGTGGGTAAAACAGAAAGAAAACGTCTTTACCGTGGGCATTGAGTTTACGGACATGAAACCCGAAAACGCCGCGCTGATCAGCGCCATGGCCGACGATTTCAACGACTGCGACACGCGCATTTTGCTGCGCCTGCCCGAAGCGTGCGTCAGCAGCTGCAGAGCCCATTGCATCTGCAATAAAATCCAAAAAGACGAAACGTTGTTTGACGATTAATTTCCCGTCCGTTTCCAAAGCCCGCTTCGGCGGGCTTTTTTGTCGGAACATGTTCTGCGGAGGACGAAGCCAAAAAAACTAATAAAAAATTTTTTTACTCTTGTGCAAAACGCATTAGTCCTTTTTGCCTTAGGAAATGATAAAATAATATAGAAGAGAAATATTTTTGTTTTTACCGATTTTTTGGTACCCCGCAAGGGGTTTGTCCGGCCAGGCCGGCTGATCGCAGCCAAAAAATGGTATCGTTTTGCCGTACCCTAACGGGGCGGCAGGCGATGTCCATTTTGGGAATGCGATCCTCAAAACCATGGGCGTCGCCTTTTTTTCGCCCAAATCAGCAGAGGTATCTATGCCCAGCACCCCTCCCCCGCCGGAAGTGACCCAAGCGGAACTGGAAGAACTCTACACCGCCATTTGCCAAGCCAGAGAAAATTTTTTGCAGGCCAAAGAAAAATGCTTCCGCCTTTTTTGCATAGCCAAACGCCGGGAATCCTACTTAAAAAGCAAAAGCAAAGTGCAAAACGCCTTAAAAAACAAACCCGCCAAACGCGCGAACTGATTTTACCCCGCTTTTAAAAGCGGGGTTTTTCTTGCCGACGCAAGGCGTTTTCCGCCCCGCTTCTCAATTTACTACAATGTATGCATGAAACACATCGTGTTGGCGGGGCCCACCGCAAGCGGAAAAACAGAACTGGCGCTGGCCTTGGCCAAGCGGCTGGACGCGCACGTCATCTCCGCCGACTCCCGCCAAATCTACCAGGGTCTTACCGCCGGCACCGCCAAACCGAAAGGATTTTATCAAAACGAAACTTATCTGGTGGAAAATATCCCCTATCATTTGGTGGATTTTCTGCCGCCGGATAAAACCTTTGACGCGGCCTCTTTCTGCACCGCCGCAACGCAACTGACGCAGTCTTTCCCGGAAAAGCCCTTTATCTTCGCCGGAGGCACGGGCATGTATTTGCACGCCTTTTTTGTGGGACTGGACCCGCTCCCTCCCTCCGCCCCGGCTCTGCGGGCGGAACTGACGGACTTCGCCGTCCGGCAAGGCAAAGAAGCTTTGCATGCACGTTTGGCGGAGAAAGACCCCGTGTCCGCCGCGCAAATCCCGGCGGGAAACGTGCAGCGCGTCATGCGCGCGCTGGAAATCACACTTTTGGCCGGGCGGCCGGCGTCTGAGCTGAAAACGGGTAATTTTTTCGGTCAATTTCCGTCTGATAAAGCCTTATTTGTTTATTTAAACTGGGAAAAAGACCTGTTAAACGCCCGTATTGAAGCGCGCACCGAAGGCATGCTGGAGCCCATGGCGCAGGAAACGCAAGCCCTGCTCCGCGCGGGCGCGGCGGAAAATTGCCCCGCGCTCAAAAGCTTGGGCTACCCGCAGATTTTGCAATGGCTGCGCGGGGAAAAAACACGGCGGGAAACGCTGGAAAAAATCGTCATCCTCACCCGCCAATACGCCAAACGCCAGCGCACGTGGTTCAACCGCTACAAAAACGCCCTGCGGCTGGACTTGCAAAAACCGCAGGACTTTGACACAGACAAATTGGCGAAAAAAATTACGGACGTTTTCTTTGAAAAAAATTAAGAACGACGGTCATCCGTTTCATATCCAGACGATTCCAGCCCTTTGCATATTCTATATCCCAAATCCGTATAAGCGATACAAAATTTATTCGTTTGTTTTAATACGCTCTCCGCGTCGCCGCCCCAACCGAACTCATAGTCCCCCCGTTGATTATCGGCAATAATTTGCCAGTCAAAATCATAGACGAAATGTTTCGTTTCGTAATTTATTTCAGAGGTCCACTCCCCGCCCGACAATTCCAACCATTCCTGAAGATTGGAGCGTATGCAATCGGACGATCCGCATTCCATCTGGCGTATTTTCATCGCGTCCCAAACATATTTCATTGTTGTCTGCGCCTCCGTCAAGCGGGCCTTTTCTACCGCCGTCTGATATTGCGGCAAAGCTACCGCAGACAAAATGCCGATAATCAGTACCACTACCAACAACTCAATAAGCGTAAAACCTTGCTTCATTTTTTCTCCCGTCAGTCAATTTTTCCGGCGGCATACGGCACACGCCGATACGCAAAATTTATCAAAAAAAAAAAATACGTCAAGCTTCCGTCGGATTTTGTAAGATATGAACCATATGGAAAACGTCATTTTGGTGGGCGCACGCTTAAAAACCCAAACGGAGCAAACGGATTCTCTGGAAGAGCTGGGCCGTCTGGCCGAAACGGCCGGAGGACGCGTGTGCGCCTCTTATGCCGTACGGGTGGATAAATTCAACGCGGCCACGCTGATAGGCTCGGGAAAGCTGCGCGAAATAGCGGCCGAATGTGACGCGCAAAAAGCCGACGCGGTAATTTTTGACGACGAAATCACCCCCGCCCAACAAAAAAATTTGGAAGAAATCCTGCCCGCCAAAGTGTTGGACCGGACCCTGCTGATTTTAGACATTTTCGCCCAACGCGCGCGCACGCAGGAAGGCAAGCTGCAGGTGGAACTGGCCCAGCTGAACTATCTTTTGCCCCGGCTGAGCGGACGGGGAACGGCCATGATGCAGCAAAAGGGCGGCATCGGCATGCGCGGACCGGGCGAACGCAAACTGGAGTATGACCGCCGCCGCCTGCGCGAGCGAATTTCCAAGTTAGAAAAAGAAATAGAACAAGTCAAACGGGGCCGCGCGCTCCGGCGGGAAAAACGCGGCGCGATTCCTTTGCCGCAAATTGCGCTTATCGGCTACACCAACGCGGGCAAAAGCACCCTGCTCAACGCCCTGACCGACGAAAACGCCGTCTATGCAGATGACAAGCTCTTCGCCACCCTGGACCCCACCACCCGCCGCGTACCGCTAAGCGGCGGCGGGCAAATGCTTTTTACCGACACGGTGGGATTTATTCAAAAGCTTCCGCATTCGCTGGTGTCCTCTTTCCGCGCCACGCTGGAGGAAACTTCTTTCGCCGACGTCTTGCTTCACGTACATGACGCTTCGTCGGCCCACCGGGAAGAACAAAGCCGCACGGTACGCCGGATTTTGACGGATTTGCAGGCGGCGCAAACCCCGGTGATAGACGTATTTAACAAAACGGATTTGCTCTCCGCTCCCCGTCTCCAAGCCCTGCGCGCACAATATCCGCAGGCGGTATTCATCTGTGCTCAAGACAAAAAGGGGCTTCCGGCCTTACTGCGCGCCGTGACGAAAGAACTCAAAAACAAATGGAAAATCCGCCCCCTGCATTTAAGCGCCAAACGGGCGGACCTGATTGGGCAGATTTACGCGCGCACCCTGGTGCTGCGCCGGGAAACGGACGAACAAGGAACGCTGACGCTGACTGTCATGGCCACGGACGGAAATTACCAAGACCTTAAAAACAAAGCGGCGCAGTGACGAACACGTTTATACAAACGCGGCGGCACGCGCCGATGTCAAATTCTGAGCATCTTATTTTATGATTTCGCTGTGATGAACGGAAAGACGCCCGAAATTGGGTCCTTCCTCTCCAGGGAAAGAATACCGCCGAATAGTATTTTCAATAAATTTCTGATTTTTATGATTGATGGGAGCCAACGCTACGCCTTTTCCATCGTCCAAGTCAATGGACACCACACCGACGACCGCACCGCCGGGCACCACCACGCCGGAGCCGCTCTTACCTGGTTTTAATCCAAAATTAGGCCCCACGACTAAACCTCCGAGCGGGTTTCCCGTCATCGCCAAATCCTCTTTGCGGTAGTAAAAATCATCCGTTTCGTTGGTCAAAAACGGCAGACCGCCCGCACGGCTTTCTCCTTCTTCCTCGGCAAAATCCGGCACCGCCAAAGGCTGCGTAATACGGCGGGTCTCGCTGTTGTTCACTACCAAAAGTTCGGGCCGGGAAGATTGCAACCCGTTCCACTGCTCACGGCAATCATTATTTTCCGCCCGGTTTAAAGCTTGCAAAAACTCCCCGTAAGTGAGGTCATGCCCGTTCACCGCGTCATAAAACCAATAATCTTTTTTCGACGGCGCAAAACGCAAAAGCGCCACGTCAGAACGGACGAGGTCGTCCACTTTGTTCCCCGGCCTGTATTGGGAAGGGATAAACACCTTGGAATTGGAGCGAACGTGTTTCACCGTGGCCAACGCCTTTAACGTGCCGCACTGAAGCAAATTCACGTCCACCATGCAGGAGTCTTTCTTTCCGCCGCACCGGTCATACACACAATGCGCGGCCGTCAAATACCACCGAGGCGTAATGCGCACGGCCTGGCAGCGTTTGGCCTTTCCGCCGTCGCCCGAAGAAATCGTGAGCACGCTTTGGTTGGCAAAGTCCTCCGCGATAAACAGAGGAGCCCGCTTGTTTAACCCGACATTATCCGCCTTGGCAAATCCCGCCCAAACCGGCGCGGCCAGCAGACCAAGCAAACACAAGGTAAAAAGTTTGTTCATAAAGACTTTCTCCCGCATATACGGCGTATAGCTTCAGTGTATATAAAAAAACGCATTTGCGCCAGAGATTTTTGATTGGGCGTTGCCCGCAAGCTGAAACTTTATATAATAATTATATGATGATAAAAGTATTGCTTCTTGCGCTGTTTAGTTATCTCCTCGGGGCCGTACCCACCGGCTACCTGATCGCCCGCAAAACCACGGGCATCGCCATCCGCGAACACGGCGCGGGCCACCCGGGCG
>CAMGSK010000018.1 GCA_946061795.1 uncultured Elusimicrobium sp. | reverse complement strand
TCTCTGTAAGCAATTTGCCTTTAAAAAAACAGGCTTTACGAAATTTCATTTTGACGTACGTAAAGAAAATAAAAAAGTGATTCGTTTTCACCAGTTAATGGGCGCAAAAATCGTTGGAGAAAATGACTTGGATTATTTTTTTGAATGTACGAAAGAAAATTATTTAAAGTGCATTTCCAGGTTTATATCCCAGTAGGGACATTCTTGTTGAGGAACCGGTATGATAAAAAAATTGGTTCATAAATTGTTTTCCCTGAAAAAGTTTATTTATTGGAAAGTTCTTTCCACCGCTTGTATAAGCGGGGAACCTCAACGCAGCACATGTGTTTTATGCGCCGGCGAAGGGAAAATTCATTTTGGAAAACATGTAATATTGGGTTGCCCTTCTGTCGGATATTACAACACCTGTTGCCATCTTGAGGCAAGAAATAAAAATTCATTTATTTCCATCGGGGATGGTTCTGTTTTAAACAATAATGCCGCCTTGATTTCTGTATCCCCTGGGGGGGAGTGTGGCATTTCTATTGGAAGCCGTTGCCTTATTGGCAGAAATTTTACCTGTTTTAATACAGATTTTCATTCAGTCGCTCCTGATGAAAGAGACACCTATTCCGCCAAAAGCGTGTATATCGGGGACAACGTTTTTATTGGGGCAAATGTAATGATTTTAAAAGGAGTTGTTTTAGGAAAAGATTGCACAGTGGGAGCAGGAAGCGTGGTGACAAAATCTTTTCCGGCGGGCAGTATAATTGCCGGGAACCCGGCGCGGTTAATCCGAACACTTCCATCTTATATCAAGGATGAACAAAACCATGACTGTTAAATTCTTAGATTTACATAAAGTAAACGAACGTTTCCGCGCGCAATTTGACGCGCGCTTTAAACAAATTCTGGACGACGGCTGGTATATCCGCGGTAAGCAAGACGCACTGTTTGAAAAAAACTTCGCCGCTTATGTGGGCAGCAAATATTGCGTCGGCGTGGCCAATGGTCTGGACGCGCTGAACTTGATTATTAAAGCTTACGGCTTTGGCCCCGGGGATGAAATCATCGTCCCTGCCAATACTTATATCGCCAGTATTTTGGCGATTACCCAGAATGGCTGCACCCCGGTTTTGGTGGAGCCGGATATGCAAACCTATAACATTAACCCGGATTTAATTGAATCGCAAATTACGCCCCGCACCAAAGCCGTTATGGCGGTGCATTTGTACGGGCAGGCCGTACCGATGCAAAAAATATGGGAATTGGCGGAAAAACACCATTTCAAAGTAATTGAAGACGCGGCGCAAGCCCACGGAGCCATGTACCGTGGCCGGCGCACGGGCAACCTGGGGGATGCCGCCGGATTTTCTTTTTACCCGGGCAAAAATTTGGGATGTTTGGGAGACGGAGGCTGCGTGACCACCAACGATGAAGCTTTGGCCGCCAAAATCCGCGCCTTGGCCAATTACGGCAGCGACCGCAAATATCATAATCTTTACAAAGGCGTAAATTCCAGATTGGATGAAATCCAGGCGGCGGTTCTGGACGTTAAACTGCCGTATTTGGATGCGGATAACGCCCGTCGGCGCGAGATTGCGGCCTTTTACCTAAAAAATATAAAAAATCCGCTCATCACCCTGCCCCAAACCTATGACGAAGCGGCGCACGTGTGGCATATTTTCGCCGTACAGACGCCCAAACGGGACGAATTGCAGGCTTATCTGAAAGAGCGAGGCGTTGAAACACTGATTCATTATCCCACTCCGCCGCACAAACAGCCGGCTTACGAGGAATGGAACGCGCTTTCTTATCCGCTCAGCGAACGGATTCACAGGGAAGAACTCTCTTTGCCCATCAGCCCGGTCATGACGGACGAAGAAGTACAAAAAGTGGTGGAGGCAGTGAATGCTTTTTAACACTAAATTTGATTTAGTTATTTCGCTTGGAGAAGATTGCGCATGTTCATCGTATTTGCGGCGATTTAAATTACAAGATTATTCTTTTCCTTTTGATTGGTTAACTAAAGCAAATTTTAGAACCCGTATAGATTTAATTTGTACGGACTTTGCTGGCTTCCTCAATTTGCAAAATTTAGAAATTATGGCAAAGCCAACGAATAGACCTGTAGATAAAGGACATGATTATTATAAAAATGCTCATAACGATTTCTACTTTTATCATGATTTCCCAGTTGGAATTCCTTTAGAACAATCTTATCCTTTTGTTAAGGCTAAATATGATCGGCGAATACACAGAATGTATCGCCTGATTAAAAATGCGCAATCCGTCCTGTTTGTATGGTGGGGCCGTTCTAAAACACAAAATTTGCAACAGGTGGAAGAAGCCTATCTGGCATTATCCGCCCGCTTTCCCAAGCAAAATATATTTTTACTGTTAATAGAACCACGGCAAGAATTCCAGATTTTAAATTTGAAAGAAGGCCATATTCTAGTCTATCGGTATGATAATCTGTCCTATACAGATAACGAAACGATGGGAAATGTTGCCAATAATGAACAAGTTTTTCGGCAAATTGTTAAGAAATTTTCCATTAAAGTGTGTTGTAAAAAAGTTCTCTACAAACTATCAAAAATTCCGGTAGAAATACTTCCCATGCCGACCAACCGACGGAAGAAACTCAGACAAGCTTTAAAAGAATTCTATTTCAAGGAAAAATTATAATCTTTTCTAGGATATATTATGGCTGTTAATACATTACAGGCTTGTGAAAAAAAGATAAAGAAAAATCAAAAAAATTTTTTATCTCTTATTGCGCAAGTAAATAAAGAAAAAAAACTTTTTAAGCAATGTTTTATGGCGCAGCAAGCGGCCTCTTTTACTCTTGGCCATGTGACGAATGTTTTTGCTTCTGAAATTTTAGAAAAACCATTCATTCAGCTGGCTCAAAAAATTCACGTTCCGTTAAGCGGCCAATACCTGCCCGCCACCGTTTTACATGTACTGACGGAAGCCTATACAACCGGGGGACACACGCGTTGCGCGGAACGTTGGATTCAGCTTTGTCCGGAAAATAAACACAGCGTCGTCTTGTTAAACCAAAACGAACTCTTTCCTCCCTTGTTGAAAAAACTAGCTGAAAAAAGCGGCGGAGAGGTGCGTTTTTTCCCCACACAAGATACGGTTGTCAGCCGGGCCATAGCTTTACGTCAGTATGCCTCCCGTTTTGAGTATATCGTTTTACATATTCACATGGATGATCCAACGGCACTAATTGCTTTTGGAACCAATGAATTTGTCCGGCCTATTGTGTTGTTTAATCACGCAGATCACGCTTTTTGGCTTGGCATATCTATAGCGGATCATGTAGCGGACCTGTCGGAGCCGCGACATCAACTTACAATAAACAAAAGAAAGGCAAAAGCTTCCTCTGTATTAGGTATTCCTTTGGAGTTAAAATCTCCTGTACAGGTCAATAAATTGGAAGCCAAGAAACGGCTGAAACTGCCGTCGGATGAACAGATTATTTTTGTCTCCGGTTCTAACTCTAAATTTTTCCCGGTTAGTTTTCCTTCTTTTGGCGATATAATAAAGGGCATTTTAACTCAAAATCCAAATATTCTGTTTTATATTGCGGGAGTCAATCCGAAAGATTCTTTTTGGCCCGAAATTGTCCGGCAATACCCCAGAAACGTACACTTCACCGGATTCTTGGATTATGAAACGCAATATCCGTTTTATCTTGCTTCGGCGGACCTGATTATTGACTCTTACCCTGTGGGCGGGGGAACTGCTGTAAGAGACGCCATTCAAGCAAATATTCCTGTTATATCGTTAAATGATAAAACTCAGGCGGATTACTTGCGGCATAGCAAAGCATGTTGTTCCTCTTACCAAGAACTTATAGAAAAAGCGTTGCATATTTTGTCAGATCCGGCTTTCGCACTGGAAATTTTACAGGACACCCGACAAAAGCTAGAAGAAGAAGCTTCATGCGACAGATGGCACCAAAAATGCAGGCAATTGTTGCTAAAGTTGCCGGCTAAACATCAAGTTCATTCCTTTAAAATAAAATTGCCGGATGAGAAAATCACAGACAGTTTGATTCTTTTCTCCCGTTGGGTTTCTCCTCAAAAAAATTCATTAAAAGAGAAATTCCGGCGTTGGCGCAAAGGTCTGATTTTTTTTCGTTGGAAACCCCAAGAAAAATTTCTTCGTATCCTAGGCAAATGGATTTATGTAAACAGTGATAAATTTATAAATAAGAACGATTATCAGTTCCTGGATAGATGATTTATGACTTCGAACCTCAATATTTGTATTATTTCTGTTATTACCAACCATGAACAATACAACAAATTAATTGCTCATAATCCGTTTTTGCAGAAATGCATCTTAAAGAAATATGACAATACCCAGGAAAATTTACCCATACCGCTCCGTTATAATCACTTTATAGAGCATGAAATGCCAGAAGACGCATGGCTGGTATTCTGTCATCAGGATTTTGAATTTTTAGAAAGTCCTTCTTCCATTGTTTCTAAATTGACGCCCGACCGTATATACGGAGCCGTCGGCGTTAAAACAACCACACGCAAAACATGGAATCTAAAAATCGGAGGAAAAAGTTTGTTTTCCTCTCATACGGGGACGGATATTTATCCGATTTTTTATGGTCAAATACGTCAAGGGAAAGAGGGACAAGAGACTTTAATCGGCCAACACATTGCCGCTCCGCATTTAGTGGATACCGTAGATGAATGCTGTCTGATTGTTCACAGTTCTCTAATACGCAAATTCAACCTGCGTTTTGATCCTGTATTTGATTTTCATTTATACAGCGCGGACTTTTCCTTGTCAGCGAGAAAACACTCTATATCAACCTGTGCCGTACAGATTAACTGCCGGCACATAAGCCCGGGAAATGTTAATCAGCTGTTTTGGGAGAAATATCAGTTATTGCTTAAAAAATATCCGACTGAGTTCTTTTTAACCACCTGTGTGGGAGTCAAACAATTTATCCAACAGTCTCTTGCATTACGCTGGCCATTATTTCATGATTTAGGGAACTGAATTTTTACCGACACAAAGAATGCTAACTGCGGGGCAAACGAGGACTCATTTTTTATTTGTCAGCTTAAACCACGGGTCCAAGACGGGCATTAAGAGATTGCGCAGCTTGCGCAGGCGGCGGGGAAAGCTTAAATCATTATTCTGCAGGGCTTTTTTGAAACGGCGTACTTTCCAACGGAAAAAGAAGTTTCTGTTTTTGAACAGCGCCAAATCCAAGCTGTTTACATCGCCGCGGACCAAGTCGTATGCTTTTTGCACGGTGTCCCGGGATACATTGCCCATTCGCCCGGCAAACAGCCGCTCGTCTCCGATAAGCAAGACCATTTTATTAAACCAAAAGGTTTCTTTCACTTCTTCAAAAACGCCGTATTTTCTGAGATTATTTTCCAGCACAGAGAAATTGATGATACCGTCCAGCAGCATCTTCTCGCCCCGACCGGAAATATTGCCGCCGCGGCCTACCCGATAATAAAACAAATACTGGCCGTCCAGCATTTTTACGCGGCGGCAGAGCGACAGACAGGAAACGCAAAAAGGTACGTCCTCCGCCGCTCCTGGAGGAAAACGTAAGCCCGCTTTCTCAATGATTTCCCGGCGGATAAGCTTGCCCCACACAAACGGCAGCGAAAAAGCGAATTTGACGAACTCGTCCCTTCCGTCCCCTTCGTCTGCGTCCAAATCTTTTTTAAAAGCCAGCTCCAGCGCGCGGGACCGGGGAGAGAAATGCCCGGTTTTATCTTGGTAAATATAAAAATCGCAGGAAACGAGGTCCAAAGCTTGTTTTTCAGCCGCTTGGCGGAGCGTTTCACAAGCGCGGGAATCTAGAAAATCATCCGAATCCAAAAACAAAACATACTTGCCGCACGCTTCGTCCAATCCTTTGTTTCTGGCAATGCCCGGTCCCTCGTTAGGTACGGAAAATACCCGTATGCGGTTGTCTTTGGCGGCAAAACGCCGCAAAACATCCAAAGAGCCGTCTTCGGACGCGGTATCCACACAAATCAACTCCCAATCCGCAAACGTCTGCCCCAGTACGCTGGAGAGACATTTTTCCAGATAAGGCCGTGTGTTATGCACGGGGATAATAACGCTGATTTGAGGCATAAATATTCCTTTTTTACATTATAGCTATTATCACATAGCCCCGTCATTGACCTTGTTCCCCGGCCGCCTCTAATCCCTTTTGGCTCTTTTTTCCCGGGGAAATTTTTGTTATGCTGTAAAAAACGCACACCGGGAGGAAAATATGTCTTACACCATTATCGGAATAAAACTGAGCGACCGCCAAAACCAGGCCGCCGCCCTGCAGGAAATCCTTACCCGCTACGGCTGCTGCATTAAAACGCGCATCGGCTTGCACGACGCCGGAGACGGCCGCTGTGCGCCGGGCGGAGTGGTGCTGTTGGAAGTCATAGACCGCCAGGATGAGTTATTGGGAGAATTATCCGTAAAATTTGAAACGCAAAGTATGCGGTTTTAACCCGAAAAAATCCCGGTCTGACAAATGGAGACCGGGATTTTTCATTGCAAACCTGCCTATTTGTCTAAGTCTATCAATTCATATTCACCGCTGCCCATTCCCAGTTCTTTCATGTAAGAAAGCTGACGCAGGCCGTCGCGGCTTTCAATGCGCTCTTTTAAATCATGCAATTCTTTTTCTGGCAGTTGGTACACTAAATCTATGCTCGCCTGGTCCACCGCCACCAAATCCGTGGAAGCCAAAATGCCGATATTACGCGCTTTTACCGGCGCGGCGGAAGTGCCTGCGCAGTCGCAGTCCACAGACATGTTGCGCAATACGTTAATAAATGCAATGTGTTTTCCAAAATGGTCCACGGTCGCTTTGGCGGACTCGGCCATGTTTTCCTGAAACCGTGCGCCGGACGTGCCCCAGTTGGTCTGGGCGTTCTTGCCGTGAATCATAGCTTTGCCCACTTTGCCGTCCGCGCAGCCGATGGCGATATTTTTCATAGACCCGCCGTATCCACCCATGGTATGCCCTTTAAAGTGGGTCAACACCAGCATGGAATCATAGTTAAGAATATGTTTGCCCATGGACATTTCTTTAAAATGCTTTCCGCCTTTGACGGGCAGCATGACCGCGCCGTCCTCGTCCATGATATCCACTTTGGAAAAAGTCCACCCGTTGGTTTTTAAAGTTTCCCGGTGGCCCTCGGTAGTTTGGCGGGGGCTGTCGTACAAGACATTGGTTTCCACAATGGTTCCGTTGGGAATTTGGGTCATAAACTCTTTGACCCAGGCGGGGGGAATAATATTCGGTCCGTGCGGTTCCCCGGTGTGTAATTTGACGGCCACTTTGCCGGTCATGTTCTCGTTGATTTTTTGATACACTTTAGCCAGCCCGGCGGGGGAAATGTCCCGGGTGAAATACACCGCGGCTTTTTTATTTTCCTTCTGAGCGGGCTGTGCCGCTTCCGGAGCGGAACACGCGGCCAAGCAAACTCCGGCACACATCAAACAAACAGCTTTTTTCATTTTTTCTCTCCTGTTTTCATCAAATAATACGCCGCGGCCGCCGCCAGCCAAAACAGTGCCGACAAAGCAACCGCCGTGACGAAACATCCGTCCAACGCGCCGCCGAAAGAGCGGCGGAAAATCAATTTTTCCCAGACGTTCATCCGGATAAACGCATAAATTCCGAAAAGGCATCCCGTCCAAGAAATCACCCTGCAAGCCCACACAAAGGCCGGAGCACAGCGTTTTAAGCGGGACGTAAACAAAGCCCCGTGCAACCCCACATGGACCCCGCTGAGCAACAAAAGCCAATATGCGCACGATACATGCAGCTGCCGGGCCGCCAGGCCGCCGTTTCCCCACGCCAGCTTGACGCCGGAAACAAATACGCCCAAAACAGCCGCCCACAGTACAAACACCAGCGCAGAAGTCAAAAACCGGCGGGGGGAATAATTCCCTTTGGGTAAAGCCCGGTACCATGCGTAATTCAGCCCGTTATGCAGCAGCAGAACGGCCAGCCACGCAAAACCCCAAGCGTAATGGCCCGTCTCTCCCGTCCACGGATATAAAAAAACCGCCGTCAAAGAAACAAACAGGGCCGCGTCCGTCAGCCGTTTTATCAGAAAGAGTGAAGGCATAGCCGCGGCTCCTTGATTGCCTAAAATCCCAATTTTTTCAGCCACGCGGACAGTTCCGCTTCCGGCGCGCCGGAGCCCGAGCCGTAAAAGGTAATTCCGGGGAGCATTTGAACACCTGAGAGCTGTTTTTTCATATCGCGCTCGCAGTTTTGCATACCGCCTCCGCCGTGGGTAAAAAACGGAATGACGGTTTTGCCCTTAAAATCATACCCGTCCAGAAAAGCCGCCGTTTCCGGCGCATACGTGCCCCACCAATTGGGAGAGCCGACAAACACCACGTCATATTGGGCCATGTCGGACACTTTAGAGGTCAGTGCGGGGCGAAATCCCTCCTGAATCTCTTTTTTGGCCTGCTGGGTCATAGCGCGGTAAGCCTGCGGATATTTGTGATCCGTGGTGATTTCAAACAATGTTCCTCCCGTCAGCCGGGCGATTTGCTTGGCCACTTCCCCGGTATTGCCCGAATAAGAATAATAAGCCACCAACACTTTTTTGCCCGCCAACGAAGCCGCAGGCGCACCCGCGGCGTCCGCCGCTTCGGCCGGGGCCTTTGCGCAAGCCGTCAAAGCGCATAAAGCCACGGAAATACAAGCCAGTCCAGCCATTTTTTTCATAAAATCCCTCCTTATTTTCTGATAAAGTTTGTAAAAATATGAGTTTCTTCCTGCTTGGGATACTGCACCCCGCCCTGATGAATTTTCTTTAAAAGCCACGCCATATTTTTGCCCAGCATACGCATGGTTTGCAGGCCTTCTGCGTCTTGGGCGGCTTCGCCGGCTTCTCGGCCGTGCACGCTGTTCCAATATTGGGAAGACACCACCGGCATGTTGTTAATCGTGAAATATTTGTTCAGACGGTCAAACGCCGCGCTGGCTCCTCCGCGCCGGCAGACGGCCACGGAAGCGGCGGGTTTGTATGCCAATTTGCCGCCGCAGGAGAAAAACAAGCGGTCCAGCAGTGCGCATAAGGTGCCGTTGGGGCCGGCGTAATAGACGGGAGACCCCACAATCAGGGCGTCCGCTCCGTTCAGTTTTTGCCGGAGGGTTTCATAGGGCTCGTCCTGAAAAATGCAACGGCCGGTTTCTTTGCATTTGCCGCAGGCGATGCACCCGCGCACCGCGCGCGGACCGATGGAAATAATTTCCGTTTCTACGCCTTCCAGCTCCAAAGCCCGGGCCGCTTCGGATAAAGCCAGAAAAGTGTTGCCCTTTTCCCGGGGGCTTCCGTTAATCAGCAATACTTTCATTCTTCTCCCCTATTTATATTCTTCGTCCGTCACCGGCTCCAGCCATTCGGTTTTTCCGTTTTGGCGGGCATTGGTTTCCAAAGAAACATGCACAAACCAGCTTTGCGGAGCCGCGCCGTGCCAGTGAATCACTCCGGGAGCGATACGCACGATGTCGCCTTTGTGCAACACCCGGATTTCTTTTCCTTTTTCCTGATAGCGGCCTTCGCCGTTTAACACCAGCAAAATTTGTCCTCCGTCGTGCTTGTGCCAATTGGTGCGCGCGCCGGGCTCAAACGTCACGTTGCCTATAGGCGCGTTAAACGTATCGTCTTTCTGGCTGAGCATGGTTAAATACGTCGTACCCGTAAAAAATTTCCCGTAGGGATTCACTTCTCCCTGCGCAAATACGGTGTCAATAGGAGATTTTTTCATAGATTTTTCCTCTTTTTTCATATTTCCGTACGCGGTCCAAGCCGCCGCGCACAACAAAACCAACGCCGCCGACAGCGCGGCGGAACCTTTTAAAGACATACGGCCTCCTTATTCGGCGCGTGAGAGACGCACAAAATCCGGCAGGAAGAGCCGGCGGAACTTTGTTCATCTTGAATCACTTCGCCTATTTTCTCAGCGCGAATCCAGCCGCTTTTGGGATTTTTAACGCTCAGGATTTCTCCGCGCACATCCGCTTTTACGTCGCTGCGTTCAAACGCCAAATCCGTATCCTGCATGGTGCACTCCTCCAGCGCGAGCCCTTGCGCGTAGCAAAGAGGCTGGGTGCCGATGATTTGGCAGCGTACCAAGCGCAAATTTTTGGAATACCAGCCCAAATATTCGCCTTTGACCACGCTGTCCGTCACCGTCACGTTTTCACTGTGCCAGAAAGCGTCTTTGGTATCCAGCACGCTGTGGGAAATGACAGCGTTTTGAACGTACTGGAAGGAATATTTGCCCTTCATTTTCAGGCCGTCTATATGCAGATTTTCACTGTGCATAAACGGATATTCCGACTCCAGACGAACGTCTTGCACGTCCAAATTGCGGCAGAACCAGGCAAATTCTTGGGAAAGTACGTCGCAGTCTCGCAGCGTGATATTGCGGCATTCGCGCAAGGCTTTGATGCCGTGCAGACGGGAACGGGAAATGCGCATGTCCTCATCGTACCACAGCGCTGCGCGGCAGGAAGGAGTCATCTCCGCCCCGGACAGTTCGCCGCCTTTGCAATGCCACAAAGGATATCTCAGCTCAAAGCGGCAATCGCTCACCTGTAAATTACGGCATTCTTTTAAAGCGGACTCCCCGTCCGCCGCTCCGGCAAAAACGCAGTTTTTTACCTGCGCGTCGCGTATGCCGTACAAAGCCCGTTCTTTATCTAACGTCAAATTCTCGTATATCGTCATTTCTTTACGTCCGTTTGCTAACAATTTTTACCCGCTTCAAAGGCCTCCTCCCAGCAGGGCAGCGCTTTGACTTCTCCTTTTTGCCACGCGCCCACGCCGTAAATGACACCTTTTTCCCGCGCTCCCTCCAGGCAGTCCTGCGTAAAACCGCGTAAAGCTTCCAAGGTGCGGGTCATATTTTTTTTGTCGGTATCTGCGGCGGCCAAAATAAAATAAAAATCCTTATTTTTGATTTCAGTGTAGCGCGGCACCGTGCGGTCAATAAAAGTCTTCAGCTGGCCGTCCATGGAATAAAAATATACGGGCGTGGCCAAAACGATGACGTCGGCCCGGACCATTTTGTCCAAAAGCGCCGCCATATCGTCTTTTTGCACGCAGACGTGCGTATCGTTGCACACGCCGCAGCCCAGGCAGTAGTTGATTTTATGTTCCGGCAAAAACACTTTTTCCGCTTGATGTCCGGCGGCTTGGGCCCCGGCCAAGAAACGGTCGCACAACAAATCCGAATTGCCTCCGCGGCGCGGACTGGACGAAACAATCAAAACATTTTTCATTTGCTATTCCTCTTCTGTAAAAGTTTTTTCTCGCAGGCCACTATTTTGTCTTCATAAGTGTCTATTTTGTAATTTAATCGCTGCAGTATGGCCTGCATTTCCTCTACGCGCCGGGCCAGACGGTCCCGCTCGGCGATAAGCAGATTTTTGCGTTTGAGCAGCGTACGGTTGCCCTTTTGGTAGAGGTCAATATATTCGCGCAGCGTTTCAATAGAAAGCCCGGCCGAGCGCATACATTTGATAAACTCCACCCAGCCGCAGTCTTTTTCCGAATAATCCCGCAAACCGCTTTCCGTGCGCCGCACGGGGGGAATAAGCCCCTCTTTTTCATAATAGCGCAGCGTATCTATGGGAACGCCGTATTTTTTGCTTACTTCCGAAATGTTCATAAAACCTCCTGTAATAAAATTATAAATCCTTGAGCTGACTCCAGGTCAAGACTTTTTTGTTTTTCAGCCGTTTCTCCTCAGCGCAGCGTTGGGACGAAATAAAAAGTCTGGAGCGGGCTTCAACTCCAAATCCGGCCCGAAAACACGGGAAAACGTTTTACGAGTTTGCGCTGAAACCTAACCCAAACTGGGACTTGAAGAAAGTTTCCGAAATGATTAAAGTAAAAAAGAAGCAGTTTATTTACTTACGGAGGGAATTTATGTGGGAAAAAGACATTGACGTTCGCGCCGTACGTGAAATACGCAGCAAAACGCTGGTTTACTTCGGAGCGGGAGCGATTGCCAAAATGAACGACATCGCCAAAGAACTCAAAGCCCGCGGAATTACCAAAATTTTAGCCGTCACCGGCAAAGGCGCCTACAAAAAAACCGGAGCCTGGGATTATGTGACCAAAGCCTGCCTGGCCCACGGCATTGATTATACGCTCTATGACGGCGTCACGCCCAACCCGAATACGCACCAAGTCAACGCCGCGGCCAAACAAGCGGCAGAGTTTGGCGCGCAGGCGGTTATCGCCATAGGCGGCGGCTCTGCCATTGACGCGGGTAAAAGCACGGCTATTTTAATGAAATATCCCGGCAAAACCGCCGAAGAACTCTATGAATTCGCTTTCACGCCCGAGCAAGCCGCACCCATTGTGGCCATTAACCTCACGCACGGCACCGGCTCGGAAGCCAACCGCTTCGCAGTGGTCACCATTGAAGAGAAAAACTTTAAACCGGCCATCGCTTACGACTGCATCTATCCGCTTTTCTCCATTGACGACCCGCAGCTGATGACGGGCCTGAGTGAAAAACAGACCCGCTACGTTTCCATTGACGCGGTCAACCACGTGGTGGAAGCGTCCACCACCGCCGTAGCCAGCCCTTACGCCGTGGATTTGGCCATTTCCACCGTGGAAATCGTCGCCGAATATTTGCCCAAAGCGCTCAAAAACCCGCAGGACTTGGAAGCCCGTTATTTCCTGGCCTATGCGGCTTTGATTGCAGGTATCGCTTTTGACAACGGGCTTTTGCACTATACGCATGCTTTGGAACATCCGCTTTCCGGCGTCAATCCGGATTTGACGCACGGACTGGGCCTGGCCATGCTGCTGCCCGCCGTGATAGAGAATATCTATCCGGCCAAAGCCCATACGCTGGCCGCCGTGCTCAAACCGCTGGCTCCCGGCTTGACCGGAAACCCCGCCGAAGCGGCGCAAGCCGCCCAAGCGGTGGAAAAATGGCTCTTCAGCGTGGGAGCAGACCACAAACTGGCCGACGAAGGCTTCAAAGCCGAAGACGTGGACAAAATGGTGGAGCTGGCCTTCACTACGCCGTCTTTGGGAGGGCTGCTGTCCATTGCGCCCACTCCGGCCACCAAAGAATCCGTACGCCAAATCTATGCGGGCTCTTTGAAACCTTGCCATAAATAAGTACACGTACGTTTCAAAAACCGCGCCCGGCAAGGCGCGGTTTTTTGTTATACTTTGAACATGAAAATATTCAGAGTTCTTACCCCTCTGGGCGAGATGGCCCTGGGAGAAGAAGGGGGGAAAATCTCCCGGCTGTGGCTGCGCGCCCAAGACGCGCCGGAAGCGGAGCCGGATTCTCCCACGCCCCTTTTGCGCCAAGCGGCGCGGCAGCTGGAAGAATATTTTGCGGGTCGGCGCAAAGTCTTTGACTTGCCGCTCAATCCGCAAGGCACGCCGTTCCAACAGAAAGTCTGGCGCGCGCTCTGCGCCGTCCCTTACGGGCAGACCGCCTCTTACGGGCGTATTGCCGCCGCCGTGGGCAGTCCCAAAGCCTGCAGGGCCGTAGGAATGGCCAACCACGCCAATCCCATCGCCATTTTTATTCCCTGTCACCGCATTATCGGGTCCGACGGAAGCCTGACGGGATACGGAGGCGGACTGGACATAAAGCGCGCCCTGCTGGCGCTGGAAGCCAAACACCGTTAAACCTTTCTATACACAAAAAACCGGCGGTCTTTTGGCCGCCGGTTTTTTTGACGCGTTAAACTCTTATTTTACTTCCCGCGCTTTGATAAACGTATGCGCAAAAGAAAATGAGACGCCGATATACAAGTTCTGTCCGCGTTTGCCGAAAGCGCGCGCCTGCGCGGTGTAATACTGGATAAACGGCGCGACGGAAAGCTCTTTCAGCACCGCCACGTCCAAACGCGCGTCCAGCGCGGCTTCATAATCAATGTCCGTAGCTTCTTTGCGGGTAATGTGCAAATAGTTGCGGAACATACCGCTATAAACGGCTTTAACGCCTTCGCGAATGGGCTGCTGCACTTGAATGCCGGTTTCCCAGCCGTATTTCTCGGAAGAAGGGTCATAAGTAAAATCGTCTTCTGCAAAGCCCGCTACGTGGAAATCTTTGATGTACGTACCTTCAAATATTTTCACGCCCAACGCGCCGCGAAGCACTTTTTTCAGCGGACTGTCACCCTGGGAGTTAAACTCCGTCTGGTAAGACAGCGCGCCGTACGGCCCCGCTTCAAATCCGCCCAAAAAGTTTTCTGCCTTCCACAAACGCTGGGTATAGGAAGAGGTAAAAAGAATGCTGTCGGCGGTTTCGTTGGTGGTCTTTTCGCCGTCGTAAGGTTTTAACGTGGTCTTTCCGTAATCCAGGAACAGCTCGTTGCCCCAGACAAACGTACGGGCGAAGTAATCGCCGGCCAAATCCAAGG
>CAMGSK010000017.1 GCA_946061795.1 uncultured Elusimicrobium sp. | reverse complement strand
GGACATTTCGTCCAAAGACCGCAAATACAAAGACGCTTTCGTCATACGCACGCTGGCCATGCAGGACTTGGAAAAAGCCCTGCTGTATGCAGCCAACCGCAAACTTTGGTTTACCATTGACAGCCAAAAGTGGCTGTGTCCGGTGGGGATTGAGTTATGGAATCATCTGGTAAAACACGCCGCTTGAACGAGCGGCTGCTGCTGGCGGCTTTGCTTGCTTTGACGGGCTGGGCCGCGTGGGCCCAGCTGGGGTCGGACGCCGCGCGCGTTTTGGCCGCCAAAGAAAATAAAACTTTATACGTGGCCGTCTTGACAAAGCCCGCCATGGTGGCGGCTTATAACCCTGCGGAACGCAAGGCGGTGCTGACCACCGTCAAACGCCGCAAAACACCTAAAAACGCGGGAGAGGACGCCAAAAACCTGCTGGCCGCCGCCGGAGTAAAAACCAAACAAATCCGCTATTACGTTCCCAAAAATCTCTCAAGAGAAGATTTTTGGGACGGCTTCAAACAAAAACTTTCCGCTTGGCACAATAACCCTTTTGACGCGGCGGGAACGCTGTGGTATTATTTAAGCGCCTATCACGACCAGAGGACCAATATTTCCCCCGCTGAATTTCTGTTGTGGGCAATGGATTTAAGCCGTTTGGAAATCACGGATTTCACCGTTCGAAACGCGGGCGCGGAAGCCCCCGCCAAGAAACGCTCCAACGACAAGCGTCCGGCAGCGGATGCCGAGCTTCCTCCCGTACAGGACCGGGCGCCGCTGATTGTACAAGACATGCTGCTGGTGGAAGTGCTCAACGCTTCCGGGAAAAAAGGTGCGGCGCTGGAACTGACGCAATTTTTGCGGGACCAAAACCAAAAAGGGCTGTTGGCGGTGGACGTGCTGCAATATGACAATTTCCCCGGAGAACGCCAAAAAAAGACCCGGATTGTCAACTACTCCGGCCGTTTGAGCCAACTCAAACAACTCAGCACGGCTATCGGCGTAAACAGCGAAATAGAATCAGAAAAGAAAGGAAACGCCATCTGTGACGCGCGCGTGATTATAGGGGAAGATTTCAAACAGCCCATCTGATTTTTTGACCACCGCTTAAAAAAGCTCCCCGAGGGTCTTTCCCGGGGAGCTTTTTATAATGAAAAAATAAAACCAAACGGCTAAAGGAGTCATCGCGTCAGATATACGCTTCCGGTTCCAAAGACAGACGGAACCAAAACTGCGCTCCTTGGCCGAGGCCCGCACTCTGTACGCCGATTTCCCCGTTGTGCGCATTAATGATTTCCTGCGCAATGGACAACCCCAGCCCCCACCCTTGCTTGCGTAAAGCGCGGTTGTTGCCGGATTGGTGGAACTTTTGGAAAATTTTGGTTTGTTCCCCGTGCACAATGCCCGGCCCTTCGTCGGAGAGCTGAAAGAGCAGCCAGCCGTCCTGCACGGAGTAGCGCATTTCAATACGGCCGCCCTGGGGAGAAAATTTAATGGCGTTGCCCAGCAAATTGTTAATCACCTGGGAAATACGGAAGCGGTCGGCATACACCATTACATCGGTGGGATAATCGTATTTTACCAAAAAGATGCCTTTTTTCTGGGCGTTCATCTGCTGCAAGGTATAAACGTCATTCAGCAGCTGGTTAAAATTAAAATTCTTAAAATCCATTTTGAACTTGCCCGATTCTATCATGGAAATATCCACCAGATCGGTCATCAGCTGGTTCATATTGTCAGTGGCTTTTAAAATATTGTTCAGGGCCAGCTGGTCGTTGTTTCCCCCTCCCTGCGGAGAGTCCATCATCAGCACGGACGTAAACCCCTGAATGGAGCTGAGCGGCTGGCGCAAATCATGCGCCACGACAGACATAAATTTGGAACGGATTTCGTTTAACCGGTTGAGTTCCTGGTTGGAAAGCTTCAATTTTTCCACCATGCCTTCCAGCATGTTGACCTTGCCCGAAAGCTGCTGCTGCAAGGAGGCGATTTGCTGCTGGTAGTTGTGCTCGGCCTTCATGACCACCCGGTTCATTTTGCGCAGCGCAAAGCGGCGCGTCAGCCAATACGTCAGCAACACCAACGGCACGGCCAAGGCGATATAGTAGAAAAGATGTTGTATTTTTCCCAAATGCGGCAACATATGTTTATTATAGCTATTTTAGCGGACAGCCCAAAACTTTTTCCAATTCCCCGCGGGGGATGGCCCCTTCGCGCAGCAGGCGGGGTTCCGCCGTAATATCCACTACGGACGAAGCCCGGCGGGATAAAATCCCCCCCGTCAAAACGATATCGGCTTTGCCGTCAAAAAAGGCCGCCAGTTCCCGCTCGTCGCTGATCACGGGCCGGCCGTGCAGATTGGCGCTGGTGGAAGCCAAAGGAGTTTTCATGGCGCGCAGCAAACGCGCCAAAGACGGATGCGCGGGTACGCGAAGCCCCAGCCCGGCAAAGCCGCGCAGCAAGGGCGCGCCTTTCTCCGAGGCCGGCACAATCATCGTCAGTCCTCCGGGCCAAAAAGCGCGGGCCAGTTTTTCCGCCCGGTCGTCCCATTTCGCCACGGCGCGGGCCTGCTCTGCGGACCCGACCAAAATTTGCAATGCGCTGGAAGCCGGACGTTCTTTGATTTCATAAATCCGGGAAATGGCGCTTTCGTCAAACGCGCACGTTCCCAAGCCGTACACGGTATCGGTCGGATAAACCGCCGCTGCGCCGGCGTCAATCCGTGCGGCGACGTCTTGCATTTGCGCGGGAGTGAGCGAATCAATAGGGCAAATCAGGCTCTTCATCTTCTTGTTCCGTTTCCGGCAGGCCGAAGACAACGACGAATTCGCCCTGCACTTTTTTGCGTTTTTTTAAATCTTCCGCCGCGGACGATACCGTCCCGCGAATCCACTCTTCATATACTTTGGAAATTTCACGCGCCGCCACCACGGGCGTATCGGGCCCCAGCGTCTTGGCCGCCAGCTCCAAAAGCTTAATCACCCGAAATGGCGATTCATACACAATGACGGGATGTTTTTGCCCGTAGGCCCCGGCCAACAGTTTGGCCGCCTTGCCGGGTTTTCTGGGCAAAAAGCCCAAAAACGTAAATGCGCCGCCCGTAAATCCCGCTCCGGCCAAAGCACAGGCCGCCGCGCTGGGGCCCGGCAGAGAAGTCAGCGCAATCCCTTCCCGCGCGGCTTCACGCACCAGTTTCCAGCCCGGATCGGAAATACACGGAGTGCCGCAGTCGGACACTAAGGCGCAGTTTTTGCCCTGTTTGAGCAAATCCAAACAGCGGCGAACGGAAAAGTCATCGTTCTCGTTATACCGGACCGTCGGTTTGGAAATACCGAAATGCGTCAGCAAAATCTGGGTGCGGCGCGTGTCCTCGCATAAAACAAAATCGGCGTTTTTAAGCGTTTCCAGCGCGCGCAAGGTGATATCCTGCAAATTCCCCATCGGGGTAGGTACGATAAAAAGCATAAAACAAGTATATAAAATTGGGAAGCTTTCCGCCCCTGCGTATAGTAAATTCCCGTTAAAAAATGCTATGCTGGTAATATATATATGAAAGAGGTGCCGGTTTATGCAAAACAAAGACGTCGCCATTCTGGCCGCGCGGTATGCCGATGAGAAAAAGGCCGAAGACATTAAAGTGATAGATTTGAAGGGGCTTTCCTCTTTATGCGAATACATTGTAATCGCCACCGTCACTTCTAAGCCTCACATGGAGGCGGTGGAAGAAGAAATCAGCACCCGGCTGAAACAAGAAGGCGTATATAAAGTAAACCGCGACGGAAGCGACAGCGCGGTATGGCGCGTGTCGGATTACGGGGCGTTTTTGGTGCACATCATGACGCAGGAAACGCGTGATTTTTATGCACTGGACAAAATTTTCAGCTTCGGCGACGTGTTAGACTATAAAAAACCCAAAACCGTCAAGAAAAAAACCGCCGTCAAAAAACCGGCAGCCAAAAAGTCCGCCGAGAAAAAACCGGCCGTGAAAAAAACGACGGCCAAAAAAACTCCCGCCAAGACAACTGCGGCAAAAAAAGTTTCCGCCAAAAAACCGACGGCTAAAAAAACCACTCTGAAAACCGCTAAAAAAGCGTCCAAATAAACCATGTTTGAACATCTGAAGAAAGAAATAGAATTAAAACTCGCCAGCGCGCCCGCTTTTGAAGGCGCCGCGCTGCCCGCCGTAGAATTTTCCCCGGCGCCTGAACATACGGGTGCGGATCTCTCGCTCAACTGGGCGATGTCCGCCGCCAAAACGCTGCGCAAAAACCCGCTGGAAATAGCCAAACAGGCCGCCGTGCTGCTGCGCGAAGTCAACGGCATAGCCGACGCCCAGGCCGCCGCGCCGGGATTTGTCAATTTGCAGCTGGAAGAGCCCTTTATCATCGCCTCCGCACTGGACCGGCGCATTAAAGACAGCAACGACTGCGGCAAAAAGAAAATTTTGATTGAATTCGTCTCCGCCAACCCCACCGGCCCCGTCCACATGGCCTCCGGCCGCGGTGCGGCGCTGGGAGACAGCTTGGTGCGCATTCACCGCGCGCTGGGCTACTGCTGCGACAGCGAATATTACGTCAACGACGCAGGCAACCAAGCCGAAATGCTGGCCCAGTCGCTCAAGGCCCGCATAGAAGGCAAAGAGCCCCCGGAGAACGGCTATCACGGCTCTTACCTGGTGGAAATGGCCAAAAAAGCTCCCAAAGATTTGAAAGAAGAAGATTACGGACGCTGGGCCATGGAGTACCTGATTAAAACCCAACAGGAAGACATGGAAGCCTTCCGCGTCCAGTTCACGCGCTGGTTCCGCGAATCGGAGCTGCATAAAGCCGGCGCGGTGGAAAGCGCGCTGAAACATTTGGAAGAAAACGGCTACGCCTATAAGAAGGACGACGCCGTTTGGTTCGGCTCCACGCGCGACGAAGAAGCCAAAGACGACAAAGACCGCGTCTTGGTCCGGACGGACGGACGGCCCACCTACTTTTTGGCCGACATCGCCTACCATAAAAACAAATTTGACCGCGGATACGACACGCTGGTGGACATTTTGGGCGCGGACCACCACGGTTATGTGCCCCGCATGAAAGCGGCCGTGCACGCGCTGGGAAAAGAAGAGAAATCTTTCCAGCCCATTATTCACCAGCTGGTGCATCTTTTGGAAAACGGCGAACAAATCAAAATGTCCAATCGCGCGGGCAAATTTATTACCCTGCGCCAACTGACCGAAGAGGCCGGAGCGGACGCCTGCCGCTTTTTCTTCGCCAGCCGCACTCCTAACGCGCAAATGACCTTTGACGTGGAATTGGCCAAAAAACAGTCCAATGAAAACCCCGTCTATTACGTGCAATACGTCCACGCGCGCATCTGTTCCATTTTTGAAGCGGCCAAACAAAAGGGTCTGGAGCCGGGAGACGTTCTCCCGCCGCTGACGCGTCAGGAACGCTCCTTGCTGCTCAAGTTGGTGTGGTTCAAACCTATTTTGCAGAACTGCCTGCGCGACATGAGCCCGCACCATTTGACCACTTATTTGACGGAACTGGCGGGCCTGTTCCATTCGTTCTACGACACTTGCCGCGTATTGGACGAAAACAACGTTCCGCTCACGCGCTCGCGCCTGCTCATTTGCCAACGGGTGGCCGAACGCATTAAAAAAGGCCTGGAGTTTTTGGGCGTCAACGCGCCGGAAAAGATGTAAAACCGCACGCGAAAAATTTTACGGGAAATCTCTTTGTCTCAAATACAGCAAAGGGATTTTTCGTTTTCGGAGAGAGATAAAACTCCGTCCGAAACCGGGGAAACAGGAGGAAGGAAAATGATGAAAAAAATTGTTTTGTTGGCGTTAATGCTGACGCCCTTGGGGCTGTGCGCGCAGACGCGCCAAGCCGCCGACGCCGCCTATGAAGCGGGCCGCTTCCAAGAAGCCTTGAATTACTACCGTCAGGAAGCCAAAACCGCCGGCGGGGACGCCCTGTACGAAGTACAGCTGCGCACCGTAGCGTGCCAATTTATGCTGGGACAATATATGAATGCGGCGAAAGATATTTTCAGTACTCCTCTGCCCTCCCACCCCGTTTGGAAAGCCCGGTTTTTGCTCTACCGCATACAAACGGCGCAGCGCGTGACAGACATCTACTCTCCCGTTCTTCCCAACGCCTCGGAAGACGGAGCGGACCTCTCCAACCTCAGTTCCGAGCAATGGAAAGACAAAATCAATGAAACCTTTGAACAGCTCTGGGCCCTGCGCGCCGATTTAATCAACGCGCCGCTGGAAAAGGAAACGCTGATTTTGGAAATCAAAGACGCGGATTTAAAAGCCGTTCCCACGCTGTTTGATTTTGTCACGCTCACATGGAAAGAATATCTCACAGAACAGTCTTTTACCGCCGTCCCACTGCGCGCCAAAACCGCGCTGACGCTGGAATATTCTGCCGCGTCAAAGGCGGCCAACAACGCGCAAAAACTGTTGGATATTTTGGCCGAAGCGGCCAAACTGGGCGGCAAAAACCGCGCCGACGCGCGCCTGATTTGGCAGGCCCAGCGCACCATGCTGCCGTTTGAGCACAGTGAATTTTTTACTTTTGAAGATAAAACCGCCGAGCAAGCCGAAGCCGCCCGCCTGCTTCAAACGCTGGCCGGATATATAGAAAGCAAAAAAGGCATACTGGCCAAAATAAGCCGCCTTTTTCCCACCGCCAACGCGGACTACGGCAAGTCCTACGCCGCCTATGCCGCGGCGGGACTGCTGGATCAAAACGGAGAATATGCGCAGGCCGTCGCCCTGTGCGACTGGGCGCAAACAAAATTGGGAGACAATTATTACACCCAGTCCTGTGCGCGGCTGGCCCAAGAAATCCGCAAGCCCGTTTTAGAAGTCACTTCACCGACCGCCAACCAAGACCCGGCCGATACGCGGGTGTCCTTTACCGTGCGCAACGCGCCGGAAGCGTTTGCCCGGCTGTACCCGGTGACGGAAAAAGACTTAAAAACTTGGTACGAAGCGAACTCCTCCTATATTCATAATTGGAATTATCTGACGACAATCCCCGGAGAGGAAATTCCCCAACTTTTGAAACGCACACCTTTGGCGACGCTGAACCAAGCCGTCTCGTACGCCAAACCCCACGCGTTTGAACCCATGGAATTTAAATTGCCGCGGCTGGAACAACGCGGCTTTTACGTATTGCTTTTGAGCATGAACCGGGAGTTTAATCCGGAGAAATCCCTCATCCAAGCCGTGGTGCTTAACAATACCGATTTGGCCTTGTTTGTTTCCGCCGCCATAGAAGGCGACCCGGCCGAATATCACACCGCTCAAAACAAAACATTTTACCCCAATGTATTCCGTATATATGCCATGAACCTGAAAACGGGCGAGCCTGAGACAAACGCAGACGTCACATATTTTACGGATTGGCAAGGCCATACCGAACAGGGGAAAACCAATGAAAAAGGCATACTTCCCGTCAAACGGAAAATAAGTACGAATCTCCGGGCAAGCAATCATTATTCCATTATGCCCAAAGCCGTCAGCGGCGCAGGAACAGCCGTGATAAACGACTTTGCCTATTTTAATTTTTATCCGCAGGACCCCGTCCGGCTCTTTGCCGAAACGGACCGCGCAGTTTATCGTCCGGGCCAAAAAGTACAGTTCGCCGTTTATGGTTTTGAAAGAGCGGGCCGGGGACTGAAGACTTTGCCGGAAAACGCCAAAGTATCGGTCACGCTGCGCGACGCAAATTATGAGCAAATTTACAAAGAAACCCTCACGCTCAACACCTACGGCACCGCCCGGGGAGAGGTGACCCTGCCGGAAACGGGTTTGCTGGGGAATTACCGCGTAGAAGCGGTATTTAAAAAAGCGTCACGCACCACCCGGGCAAATACGTCTTTCCGCGTGGACGAATACAAACGTCCCGAATACGAAATTTCGCTTTCTCCCGCGGCCGCGCTGCAATACGCCAAAGAGGCAAAAATAGAAGGCAAAGCCTTGTATTATTTCGGCGCGCCCTTGGAAAAAGCAAACGTCAAATACACCATTCACCGCGAATATTTCAGACCCCGCTGGTGGTGGTGGATGCCATATGTAAACGCCGAACGGGAATTTATCTCCCAAGGCGAAACCCAAACGGATAAAAACGGCGTTTTCAGCTTCTCTTTTACACCCCAAAACACCAAAGGCAAGGATCTTCCCTCCGTTTATACGGTACACGCGGAAGTGGCTGATGCGTCCGGACGGGTGATAGAAACCACCCGCACGTACAAAGCCGCCGACAAAGCGGTATTCTTCCAAGCCTCCTTTGATAAGGGTTTCTATGACGCGCAGACCGCCGGTCCGCTGGCCGAAGTGAAACTGACCGACGTCAACGGAGAAGCAGCGGCAGGCAAATTTACGGCTGAAATCTGGGAACTGGAAAACGTCTTAAATGAAAAAGAGCAAGAAAAAACCGGGTATGAGGCGCCCTATTTGGAATATTCCTCTTTCTCGTTAGAACATTTATACGGAGAAAACAAAGAGCTACGCAAAGTTTCTTCCCGCGAATTTTCTTTGAAAAAAGCAGAAAGCGCAAAGCTGGAGATCGCGGCTCTGCCCGAAGGCATTTACAAGTTAAAGCTCCGCGCCAAAAACGCCGACCAAACGGAACTGATATTTTTGGTGACGGAGAAAAAATCTTCGCTGGCTTTGCCGGCCGTGGCCATTGCCCAATATGAGAAATATTACCCGGGCACACAGGCCAAGGTGCTCATCGGCGCGAAAGCGTTGAACGGGGCTAAACAAATTGAAGTCTATGAAGACGGACAATTTCTGGCTTTGAAGGAACGGATCTCCTCCGGGGCGGAAGTTTATTCTCTGCCGATCCAAAACAATTGGCGCGGCGGCGTTTACTTGCGCTGGTTCGGCGCAAGCGATTACCGGTTCCATTCCGAAGAAACATACATAGAAGTTCCGTTTGACAACAAAGAACTTTCACTGCAAATTCAAATGCCCGAATCCGTTAAGCCCGGAGAAAAAGTGCAATGGTCGCTGTCGGCCAAAAACGCCGCGGGCGCGCCGGTGCAGGGACAGGCTTCCGTGCGCATTTATGATAAATCCCTGGATTATTACGCCAAACCCCGTACGGCCTTCACGCTGGACAGCCTCTATCCTTCACCTTCTCTACAGGCTTCCATAACAGTCAGTGCGCGCGACAGAAGAATTACGTCCGTTTATCCGGATGAATATATGTATGCTTTTGATTCGGAAGAAGAGCCACAAATGCCGCGCCTGAATTTGCAGCCGCATTTTTACCACTATAATATCGTCCGGTCCGCGGGAGCCATGGATTATGGCGCCCCGGCTATGGCAACCATGAAAGCGGCGGCGCCCAGGGCGGCAAAACAAGCGGCAGTGGAAGAGGCGGCCTTTGACACGGATGATGCCGCCAGCATAGAACGCTCGGCCGTGGAAGGAGAAATATTAGGAGTGACAGATTCCCGGAACGAATCCGACGAAAAAGAAATACGTTTCGACTTTTCCGAAACCGCCTATTTCAATCCGACGCTCCCCATCCAAGGAGGAAAGGGCACGCTTGCTTTTACCATGCCCCAAAGTTTGACGGCGTGGAACGTCATGGCGTTTGCTTTGACCAAAACGGCCGATTTCGGCGAGTTTGAAGCCCAAACCGTCACCCGAAAGGACTTGTCCGTCCGGCTCTCCCTGCCGCGTTTTTGGCGCGAAGAAGACGCCAGTGTGCTGGTGGCGCAAGTGAGCAATTTGACGGACAAAAAACTCACTGCGGAAGTGACGCTGGACTTGACCTTCAACGGCAAGGATGCGGCGGAACGTTTCGGCGTTGAAAAAACGACGCAAAAAGTTTCCGTCCCCGCCGCAGGCACCGCTGTCCTGAACTGGCCCGTGTCCGTACCGTCGGGCGTGGGAGTGCTGAAAGCCGCCGTCACGGTCCGCTCCGGCAAAGAAGCGGACGCGGAAGTGCGCGAAATCCCAATCCTGCCCGCAAAAGAACGCTTGGCCGAAAGCGTGACCGCCGCATTGGAAAGCGGCCGGACCGAACTGAAGCTGGAAAATCTCCTTACCGACGATCCGACGCGCGAAGTCTCTTCCGTCACGCTGCGGGTGGACCCGGGGCTGCTGCTCGGCGTTTTTAACGCCATGCCCCAACTGCTGCGCCCGGTTTACAACGACGCGCTCAGCGTAGCGGCCGGCTATATACCGCTGGCGGTGGTAAACGGGTTCTACAAAACCTATCCCATGCTGCAGGACGCGGTGGCCAAATTGCCCAAACGCAACACCCGCACCCCCGCATGGAACGACAATACCGACCCGTCCCGTCTGCTCCTGCTGGAAGAAACGCCGTGGCTGCGCCAGGCGCGCGGCGGCGCGGGGCGCGAAGCGTTCCTGACGGATTTGTTCAATCCTTCCGACGTGGAAAAAGCGCGCCAAAAAGCGGAAAAAGACTTGGCCAAATACCAAACAGCTTCCGGCGGATACAGCTGGATGCCCGGAGGCAAACCCAGCGCCTATATCACGCTTTCTCTGCTGTCTGCATACGCCGAAGCCTTGCGCTACGGCGGCCAAATCCCAACCGAAGCGGCAAAAAAAGCGCTTAAATGGCTCTCGCCCGTCATTGAAAAAGACCTTTTGGATGCACAAGATTCTTACGCCTCCGTGTCTTTTGCCTTGTATGCGGCCTATGTGTTCACGGCATTTGACCAGAAATGGCCGGAAGTGAAATCCGCTCCCGTCAAAAAATGGTTGGACTATGCCGACAGCCACTCCCAATATATGACCCCGCTGGGCCAAACCTACGCCGCGGCGGCCTATCACCGCTTGGGAGAAAACACCAAAGCGCAGAACTATTTGGATTTGGTGCTCTCCCAAATGAAGAGCAATCCCGTCACCGGCGCTTATTTTGCGCCGGAAGAACTCAGCTGGCTGTGGTACAACGACACGCTGCGCACGCAAACGGCCACGCTGCGCACGCTGATGGAGATACGGCCCGAGTCGGACAAAGCGGCCGAACTGGTCAAATGGCTGCTCTTTAACCGCAAGGCCCAGGAGTGGGACTCTTCCTCCGCCACTGCAGACGCGGTGTATGCCCTGCTGGATTACATGCAGCGCAAAGGCTTGCTGGACGATCCTGCGGAATACACCCTCCAGTGGGGCGGCAACAGCAAAACCCTGCATTTTGAGCCGTTTGATTGGAGTGAGCAACTCTCCTGGACCATGGAAGCGCAAAACGTGCCGGAAAAATATTACACGGCTTCCGCCGCCAAACGCGGAGGGCTGACCGGCTTTGTCACGCTGGACGCAGTATATACCACGGCCAACGCCAAAGCTTCCCCCAAGGGAGTGCTCAACGTACAAAGACAATATTTCTTGAAATATACGGAAAACGGACGGGAAAAAGTGCGTCTGCTGCAGCCGCAGGAAGAACTTCCCGCCGGGAGCGAAGTGGAAGTGCGCCTGACGATACAGGCGGACTCCGCCTTTGACTACGTACTTCTGCAGGATCCCAAGCCCGCCGGGTTTGAAAATACGGATCTGTTAAGCGGATGGAGTTGGAATATATTGCCCGTGTACCGCCAATACCGCGACGCATCCACGCAGTTCTTTATAGACAGCGTGCCCGCCGGAAAATATACCTTAAGCTATACGTTAAGGCCCACGCTGGAGGGTACCTATCATGCATTGCCGGCGCAACTGCAATCCATGTATTCCCCCCAGTTCTCCGCCCATACGGACGCGGCGAGACTGAACGTAAGATAACAAACCATTCAGCAGAAAACCCCGGGGGAATCCCCCGGGGTTTTCTCTTTTCACCCATTTCTATTAAGGCTGATACCAGCTTCCGTTTTCTTCTTTGATAAAGCCGGCTTTTTGGCACCAGCCGTCCTCACTCCCGCAGGAAATACGGTTGTAAGAGTACGGACTGCCGCTGAGCGCCGTTGTTTCCAGCATATATTTGCTGTTCTCAAAAGGATTTCGCTCCGCGGTGATATATTGTCCGTCCACATAGTACGTAAAGTACTTCGTGGAAATACAGCCGCTGTAGTAGCCGCAATCGTTATCCAAACTGCCGGGAAGCGTAATTCCGGAAGAGTTAAATAAAGAAGGCTCACCCGGTTCATCCGGCTGGCCGCAAACGGGCTCATATCCGCCGTGTTCCATAATACACACGGCCTGCTGGTCTCTTAGTATTTTAAGCCAGCTTACCGCCTCCGCCGCGCGGCTCTTCTCCACCGCTTTTTCATATTGCGGCAATGCAATGGCCGCCAAAATGCCGATGATGAGCACCACCACAAGCAGCTCTATCAGCGTAAATCCGGCGGTTTTATTGCCGCCGGGAGATTTTTGATAAATTTTGTTCATAAGCAAAATTTATCAAAAAAAAAAAACAATGCAAGGGGGCCGGGATTTAGACGGGCAAACTTATAGTTTTTATTTTAGAACGACATCCGGTAAGCAGGAAAACTCCCTAAAAAACATCCTTCCGGCAGGCCACGAAAAGACCCCCTGAATTTGAACGACAATAAGCAAGAAAAAAGCCCCGCCGAAGCGGGGCTTTGTGGGAACAACAAATTATTTTTTCTTTGCGACTTTTTTCGCCGGCTTTTTGGCGGCCGGTTTCTTTACCGCTGCTTTTTTAACGGCCGGTTTTTTCACGGCGGCTTTCTTCACGGCGACTTTTTTCGCCGGTTTTTTGGCTGCCGCTTTCTTGGCGCAGGCCTTTTTCGCACAGGCTTTTTTGGCGCACGGTTTTTTGGCTGCCGCTTTTTTCACGGTTTTTTTAACGGCGGCTTTTTTCACGGTCACTTTTTTCGCCGGTTTTTTGGCGGCGGCTTTTTTCACGGTTTTTTTGACGGCCATTTTCATCTCCTGAGACAATTAGTTTTAACCTCATAAAAATAATATCACAAAAAATTTCAAAAATCAAATTTTTTCCGTCTGAAAATAATGTTTTCAAAAAAATCAAGCCCTCCTTTTTAAAAATCAAGGAAGGCTTTTTTTATTTTTTACGACGAGAATTAAAAAATCTTTTTTCCCAATACAAATTTTTTTCAAAATAAAAAATATTTTTCCTCCGGGCAAATAATCCTTGACAAAACACTCAAAATAATCAGGCTGAAAGAAACGATTTATCGCGTTATTTTAAAACTTAGTCTAGACTAAATTTGTCCGCTAAGCATCATTTCCGCGCGTTTTACTTTGGAAATTTTGGCCGCTTCCAAACCGCTTCGCAGCGTCAGTTCCCGCACCAAATGCAAAAAATCCGATTCATCCCCCTTCTTTAATTCCAATTCTATTTCTTTTCGGCGCAGCATCCTCCCCCCCGCGCAAATAACGTATGAATCAAACGCCGCCTCACACTCCGCGCTATGAAAACGCACCCGGCAAATCCGGCGGCGGTTTTTCAGCATAAAACGCACAAAAAGGCCGGAAAGAGAAAGACCTTCCCACGCCGGGCCGTTTGTCAACATTTTCAACGCGCCCGGGAAGCTGCGGGCGCCGGGAAGAGGACGCGTTAATTCTTTGCGCCGGGCCAATCCGTTCCGAATATCACTGCGCGTTTTCAACGTAGCTTCAAACGTATTTTCCATGCGCCGGATGCGCAAAGCTATTTTCCGCGCGGAAAAATCCCCGGCTTTATTATCCAAATATCTGTCGGTAATAGATAACGACACGGGATGAAGCGGCCGGGCGCATATTTCTTTTAGAGCGCGGAGAAAACGGGAAAAGGCGTCCTTCGGGGAAGCGTCCCACTTATATTCTTTTTCCATATGGTTCATATTCTTAGTGTAGCAAAGGGCGCGCGCCCGGAGCAAAAAAGTATAATAAGAAAAAAGGAGGGCGCATGAAAAAACTCAGACAGCCGACTTCGCTCAAATGTTTTGTCTGCGGTAAAAACAACCCGCTGGGCCTGAAACTGGAATGGTTTAACAACTACGATGAAAACCAAGTGGAAACTTCTTTTGAATTAGGGGATGATTACTGTTCCTACCCGGGCGTAGTGCACGGCGGAATCGTGGCCACGATTTTGGACGAGACCTCCGGCCGTGCGGTGCTGCTCTCCAACGACTTCAACCGCCTGATGGTCACCCTCAAAATGGAAGTGGTATATAAAAAAGTGACGCCTACCCATACCCCGCTGCGCGCCGTCGGACGCGTGCTGAAAAACGGCGCGGGACGGGCGCAAGTGGAAGGAGAGATTTTGCTCCCGGACGGCACGGTGACGGCCAAGTGCACGTCTCTGCTTTACAAAATGCCGCAGGAAGTCAAAGACAACTGGGGAAGCGAAGCCGAAGAATGGGCCCGTACCACTCCTAAAGTAGAAGAATAGTAGGTCACGCGCTTCCGGCCGACATTGAGTTCGTGCTTCTATTTTGCTAGAATAAATTATCTGTTTGGGATCGGTAGCTTAGTTGGTAGAGCGCCTGCTTTACACGCAGGAGGTCACAGGTTCGAGTCCTGTCCGGTCCACCATTTTAAAAGGCACTCTTTGTAGAGTGCCTTTTTATTATGAATACCTTCCAGAATACCCCGGGCGTAAGCCCGGGGAGTTTCATTGGGACGATAGCTTTCCTTTCAGTATGGAACAGCTGGACTTATATCTATACGGGTTTAATAAGGCGTTTAGAAACAAATACAACACAGCTTTCTGGAAATCAAACACAAAATAAGAAGTGAAGCAGCCCAGTACGGTAACATGGAAAAAGAATAAGCCACTTCCCTACAAGGAACCACTTTTTTTATTTCTTCTATATTCATATCAAATAAAGCGCTCTTTTCTTCAACCGCTTGAGAATATTTTTCTCTAAAAACTCTCTCCAACCACAGATAATATACATCAAACCAGTAAAAAGCAAGAGTGATTATAAAAGCGAGTATCAATATTTCCAAACCGTTGTTCTGTGTGTAGTAAATTGCCAACAGCCCGCCAACTGAAACAATAAACCAATTTTTTATAGCGGCCGAATTGGCTGCCATACGATTAATAACGTTCTGTATATTGTTTATATAGTTTATTTTTTCCGAAGAGAAAGACATATAACATCTCCTTTAAATATAT
>CAMGSK010000016.1 GCA_946061795.1 uncultured Elusimicrobium sp. | reverse complement strand
CCCAATCCGTTCATGCTCAATACGCCCGACGTATTGCGCGGCGTATGCGCTCTCACCGTTTGCAGCACATACGATCTCACCGCCGGCATATTCAACGTCCCGTCGGCCTGCACCAATCCACTCAGCACGCCTTGCACCTTTTCACCCACCACGCTCGCCACGGTGGACGGCGCGGCCTGTTTCACGGCACGGGCGGCGCGGTAATACGGATTATTGCGCAACTGTATCGGCGCTACAACGTTAACATAGACTGCGTCTTGGGCATTGGCGATGGCGGTCTGGATTTTGCCCGTAATCGGGTATCCGGCACGGTCATACGCCATTTGCACGGCACGGTTGCCGCTAAGGAAGCGCGCCACGCGCACGCTATGTTCATTAAAGGCCAGCACATTCTGCGCTTCTTTGACTGCGCTCTCCGAGAACTGCGTCGGAGACTGCGCGATGATACGGCTGATTTCTATGGGAGACGCTTGCGCCACGTCTATGGCAGACTCCGCACTAATCAAAGAGGCTTTTTCAAAACGCGCCACATCTTTGAGATAGTCCTTCGCCGTCTCTTTAAACATATTGACGCCGGGGATATAGCTGCTGCCTCTGGCTTTATCCCAGAAGCGGCCAAACTGTCTGATCTCGCCCGGCGTAGCCACCGCAGGCAAAAATCCGGCCAGCGCCACCGGTGCACGGCTGCCTTGCTCCGCAGCAGACGCCGCACGCGCAGCCGTCACGGCCGCATGCTCCAGCCGGTCCGCAAACGTCAAATTATGGACCGCTTTCATCCCGCGGCCCACCTGCATCAAGCTCCGCGCACGGGAACCCTGCTCCACCATGTTCAAAGCCTGTTCCACCTTGCTCAGTTCGCTGACTGCTCCGCCCGCTCTCGCCGCCACCTGTTCCGTCTTGACCACGCCGTTCAACACTCCCGCAGCATCCGCCACCGTTGCAGGTACGGGAGTCAAATTCATAGACAAAGCCAACACCGCAGCACCCGTCTTCGTCCGCAGAGCGTTCATGGTTTGGCTTACCCCGTCTTTTACTCCTACTTTAAAGAGGTTCCAGTTCCACTTCACGCGCTCACCCAACATCTTCCCAAACGAAGGCTTCGGACCAACATCCACCGGCGTACCAATACGGCCAGGGATCACCTTCCCGTCCGAGGCCAACACAAACGTCCTCGGCGCAGACGCTCCCCTCGCCGTAGAACCGCTCTTCACCACCGCAGGGGCAACCTTCGGTCCGCTGCCAACGCTTCCGGACACCGCTTCCCCTACGCCGGCAAAACGTTCCGCACGCGCCACATTCGCCGTCAAATTCATTCCGGCCGCAGCATCTGCTCTCGCCGCCGCCTCCACAGGCAACATCGCCTTCGTCCCGTCAGGCAAGTCATACAATCTAATTCCGCCTGATTCTACAAAACTTAATCGATCCAGCTGGTTCAACGTCTCCAACTGTCTCGCCCACACTCTTTGCTGCTCGGCAAGGCCGCGTCCCATCGCCTCCGTCGTATTAAGCGTCTCAATAACCGTGGTCTTTTCCGTCGTCAAGCCCGCCTTCAGCACCGCTTCCGGCGTTTCCACCCTCATTTCCGCCATCCCGTTTTCCCGCACCCGCACTTCTTTTACTTTCAAACCCGTATTCTCCGGCAACGCAGCCGCTTCCGCAGGAGCTTTATTCCCAGCTCCCGTTCCGTTAGCCGCATTTTCCGCAGACACCGCTCCGCGACCCGCCGCATGCGCTCCTTCCGCTTGCGAAGCTGCCGCTCCCGATGAAGACCGACCCGCTCCGGCCTGGCTCCCGCCCTGTCCCTTCGGTTGCGATTTCACTTTCGGCTGCGCCTTTGCCTTCGGCTGCGTCTTCACTTTCGGCTGGCTCTTCGGAGCCGCCGGCTTCTTGGCTGCTGCCGGTTTCTTTGGCGCTTTCGTCGCCGCCGACGCTCCTCTGCTCCCGCGTGACGCTGTACTCGTCAAACCCCGCGTGGACGTCACCGCCCTCGTCGCCGGCTTGGACGCTTTGGCAAAACCGCGGATTTTGCCGATTTTGCTCATTATCTTCATCCCGCCGTTGGCCAAACCACGGATTAACGCCGGCAAACAAACCACCATGATCACCAAATCCATCCCGCCTAATACGGATTTCACCTTCCCCATCCGGCGGTACCGGGCAAACTTCCCTTCGTCTTTCTCGCCGTACTTCTTCGCCTGCTCCGCTGTAAAATACTTGTTCTTAGCCAACGCTACCGCAGCCCGCTCTTTCATCCGCCGCTGCGTCCCTTCGTTCATATCCGTAAAATCCATCGCCAACAGCCCTTTCCAATATTTCGCCGCCTTCTCCTTCCCAAACGCATACACCGCAAATTTCCCTTCATTACCAACCAACAACCCCACCTTCAGCGGCGTCGCATATCCCCCGTTAAGGATCTTCTTCCCTACCGCCTTCGTGTAGCCGTTTCCCACGTCCATCGCCAGCATTTCCCCAATGTCTTCATACACGTTCCCCATCGGCAGCTGGTACTTCCACCCAGGCGTAAACGCCTGCTTCGTCACCATCCCTACGTCTAACCCCGGATTATATTCCTTCGCCTTTACATCATCCAAATATCCAAACCGCTCCGTATAGTCATTCAAATACTTCCCATCGGTCGAAACTTCTTCCGCCGCGTTCCCCACGCCCTCCAACGATACATACGACAGCGCATTTAAAATGTTTTCCCCGGTGCTCGGCTTGGCATGACTCTCCAAAAATACTCTCATTTTTCCATACGATGTCCCCGTCGAAATACCCATCAACATCGCCACTCCATGCGCAACGATCATCCCGCCAAACGCACCGCGGTGCTTCGCCGCCATAAAATCATAAATCCCCTGCTCCGCTGTCTGGTCCTTATGCTGCGCCGCAATCACCGCTAACCCTTCCATCACCTCCAAGCTAAATCCGCACAAAGGCGACACTTCCTGCGCAAATTTAAACTCCGCCGCGTTGACCTTGCGCTGCTGCTCCAATTGACTCATAGAACGAGTCTTCCAGTAGCTCCGGTTATCCTCACACAACCCTTTCCGCTTCAACATCGTAATTAAATGCGCACGCGCTTTCCCTTCATCTTTATACGCCACCCCGTACTGCTCTATGTTGCGCACTATATCCACACTGTTGCCTACCAACTCCCCATTAGGATAGTTTTGCCCAGTCGCCCGGTCATAACTCTCCCCTATATTCCAGTCCGGTTTATTCCAAATGTGCTCCAAATCCCAACGCAACCCCGCCCACGACCACTCTTGCTTCGTCAGCGTCAGCCCTTTCAACACCACCTGCCCCCTAAGATTCTTTACCTCCCCAAACGTGCACTTGTCCGTCCCTCTCCCCTGCCCAAATTTACATACCAAGCTCAACTCCCCAGATATCCCTACATATTTCTTCGCCGTAGATACAGAAGGCCCTATCGTCGCCTGCCCACGCCGCCGCGCTTCCGCCGTCGCAGCACGCGCATTTGCCTGACGCTGCGCCAACATCGCCTTTATATGCTCCACAGGATCCTTCTTCTTCTCCGCCGCCTGACGACGATTCTGTACCACCCGGTCATTAGCCTCTTTGCGCGCATTAAAATTACTTACATACCACAAATAGTCCGTCCGCCCTATACTGCCCGACAAATTCACCATGTTCCCTACATTGCCATTTAAAAACGCACCCCACCGCCTTAAACATCCGCTGTTTAACCAGGCACCGTACTTCTCATTGAAAACTTTCTGCGGCACAGGAGCCGTCATCATCACCCCATACAAGGCCGCTTCCGTGTCCTGTTTCAGCTTCTTGCATTGCTCCAACGTCTTCTGCGGCGCCATCCATTGCGAAAATACATTCGTCCCCGCCACCGGCCGCGCAGCTGGCCGCCTAGCTGGACGCCGCCCGTTCCCGCGCGCCTGCGCCCACGACGGCGCTATCGACGTGAACAGGATACAGCAGGAAAGAAACAGAGAGAGTATTTTTTTCATAAGGGTCCTTTCTATAATTCTGCCTGTTTAAAGGGCGAAAAAAAAGGGCCTAAAGTCCTATATTTGTATAGGTATTTAGGCCCAGACTCCAAAAAACAAATATGCTTGTCTTTACATAATAAATCAAAAACGTTCTTGCAATAATGATGAAAACTGAATTTTGAAACCAAGGAAGCGGAAAGATTGGATTTTTGGAAAAAAGCCGTCCGCCGCCCAACGGCCGGTTCTTTCGGCCGCGGCGCCACGCCAATGCGCAAACAACCTGTTGTTGTGCGGGGCATACAAATCTCCTTTTATCCTTCTCCGCTAATATTATACGAAAAAGGGGAGACCTCACGCAGAACAAAAAAGGCCCAGCCGAAATAGGTCTTTGGACCTAGACGAAGCTACTCAAAAAAGACCAGATTGGGGTATTTTTCTTTCAATTTTTGCTGAACGGAGGGGGGAACCCAAGCGGAAGGAACGCGGCCGCAGGCGCAGGCGGCTTTCACGGAGGAAGAACTCAGATTTTGCCATTGCGCATCACAAGGAAACAATAAAGTTTGCAACGAAGGATAAAAAACACGGCTGAGTGAATGATTTTCCAGCTCATACGCCGCATCCGCCGCATTGCGTACGCCGCGGACGCAGCACGTCAACCCGTGCAAACGCATATAATCCGCCAGCAACCCGTCATAAGACTCCACGCGCACATTTGGGAAATCCGCCGCAGCGGAGCGAATCATTTCTTTTCGCTCTTCTACGGAAAACAAAGGAGTCTTGGCCGGATTGACCAGCAAAAGGACCACCACCTCGTCAAATGCGGACAAAGCGGCGCGGACAACGGACAAATGCCCGTTGGTAAAAGGATCAAAAGTGCCTTGATACACTGCCGTACGTTTGCTCATATGCGTTCCGGGCCGTGGGAACGGCTTTTATATTATGGTATCATAAATTTATGAACCAAAACCCTCTTTCCCCAGATATTTATTACAAACGCACCCGCCCGCAAACGCCGGATGTGCGCGGCGAGTATTTTCGGGACCAAACCAAAATTATTCATTCGCTTCCTTTCCGGAGGCTGAAACATAAAACGCAGGTTTTTTTCGCCCCGGACAATGATCATATCTGTACCCGCATTGAACACGTGCTGCACGTGGCCACCATCGCCGCCGCCATTTGCCGCGGGCTCAACCAAAGCGGAAATTGGGATTTAAACCAAGACTTGGCCTATGCCATCGGCATCGGGCACGACATCGGGCACGCCCCGTTCGGGCATGAAGGGGAACGCGCGCTGGCGGCCTGCATCGCCCCCAAACCGTTCCTGCATGAAGTCAACAGCTACCGCGTGGTGGAACACTTGGCCAACTACGGGGAAGGGCTGAATCTGACCTATGCAGTCAAAGACGGCATTTTGTGCCATTGCGGAGAAGACTTCGCCACCCGGGAATTGCGGCCGGCCCAAATCCCCAATGATTTGGAAAGTATTCACAGCCGCCGCTGTCTGCCCACCACCTATGAGGGGTGTATTGTGCGGGTGTCGGATAAAATCGCCTATTTGGGAAGGGATATTGAAGACGCGGTTAAAGCGGGCCTCATTACGCCGGAAGACATTCCTTTGGTCGTTCAAGATGAAATCGGCTCTTCCAACGGAGAAATCATCAATACACTGACGCTGGATTTGATAGAACACTCCAAAGACAAAGATTATATCGGCTTTTCTCCCGAAAAAACCCATATCATTTCCGAACTCAAGAATTTTAACTATGAACGCATTTATCATAATGCGCAAATGCGCCAGCGCAAAGAAACCATTGATAAATGCGTGGCGGATTTGTTTGATTATTTCCGTACGATTTTTTCCCGCTACGGATTTGATTACTCCGCCTATGAACGGGAAGGCAAACAAACGGCCACCAGCTTTGCCAATTATATGGCCTCCATGTCCAAAATTTACGGGCAAGACTCCGCACTGCGCGACGAAATTATTACCGACTACATCGCCGGCATGACGGACTCTTATGCACTGAGCGCCATGGAAGACGTTATCCTTCCCAATTCCATCAAATTCTTTAACTGACGCACAAACGGCCCCGGAATCCCGGGGCTGTTTCCTTTTCCCCAAAAAAAGAGGCTCCCTTTTACGGAAGCCTCTTAAATGGAGCGGGCGAAGGGAATCGAACCCTCGTCTCAACCTTGGCAAGGTCGTGTTCTACCATTGAACCACGCCCGCGTAAATCTTTGCCTACAAAAATTATAGCATATTTTATTTTAAAAGTGTAGCCGATATATTTTTTAAATACCGGTTCTCCGCCACGGCCTGCCGCAGGTTCGGATTCTTTTTCAGCGCGGCCAAAGAGGGACTAGAGTTGATCAGTTTCGCCGCTTGGGCGGGACGGTCCCGGTAATATTTTACCGCCTTACTGATTAACATGGAAGAAAACAAACGGCTGCCGGCCAAAGCTTTCGTCAGCTCGGCTGAAGCAAGCACCCGCTGTACGGTGGCGTCAGCCAAAAAAGCGTCCACTGCCGTCTTATCTGCCGCCAATTTGGCCAAAGCAGCCGGATCGGCCAAATAAGGGGCCACATCCGGGCGAGCCAAAAAAGCGTCCGTCACGTTTTGGTCGTTGAACAAATAGCGCAGCAAATCGGGGTCTTCGGCATTGGAATCCACGTTTATAGACAAAGCAAACGGAGCCGTACCGATAATGGCGTAATTTTGCGGAGTCAGCGCCCGGAAATTGTAGCGGCTGATGACCGGAATAACCGAACCGGCCCCCGCGCCCGTCACGCTGACGTTGCGCTCATGCCCCTGCCCCACCTGCACATAGCGCACGCCTCCTCCGGGATGAAACGTCCGGTCCGCCACCAGGCCTTTGAGAATGGCCGGATCCAGCGCGGCCGTCACGTTCTCGGCGCGCTTGCTGGCGGAAAAAACAAACAAAAGAGACAGCAGCGCCAACGCCGCCACGCCGCCCGCGGCGATTACCGCCATCCGGTCGGAAGAAGCTTTTCTGGCGGCTTTTTCCTCCTGGGTGGTTTGCTGAACGGAGGTTGATTTGCTGTCGTTTTTTTTCTTTTGGAACTTTTTCGGATTGCGCAAAAGGTCCATCAGTCTTTCTTTGTCCATAAAAACATTTTAACAAATAAATTCCGTCCGCTGGCAATTCTTCGGTTTTGGCGCGGAGAAACGGATTTGGTATAGTTTATATATGAAATCACACACCGAATATTTGACCGTTTGTACGGACAAACGTTATGACGTGGTCAACATTACGCCGCAAGTGGAACGCGCTCTGGCAAAAAGCGGCATACGCGAAGGATTGTGCTTGGTCAATTCCATGCATATCACTTCGTCCGTTTTCATCAACGACAACGAACGCGGCCTGCACGCCGACTTTTTGCGCTGGACGGAAGAGCTCGCCCCTTATGGCATAGACAAATACCAGCACAACCTGACGGGAGAGGATAACGGCGACGCCCACCTCAAACGTACCCTGCTAGGGCGGGAAGTGGTGGTGGCCGTCACAAACGGACGGCTGGATTTCGGCCCGTGGGAAACCATTTTCTACGGGGAATTTGACGGGCAAAGAAACAAACGGATTTTAATTAAAATTATCGGGGAATAATTATGCAAAAAACCATTTTTTATCATGACACCGACTGCGGAAACGTGGTGTATTACGCCAACTATTTAAAATATTTTGAAGAGGCCCGCACGCTTTATATGGCCGAAAAAGGTTTTTCCGTGCCCGCCCTGATGGAAAGAGGGTTATACTTCGTAGTGGCCCGGCAGGAAGTGGAATATAAGTATTCCGTCCGCTACGGCGACGTCATAGACATAAACACGAAGGTGTTGGAAATTTCCGACATTAAAATCGTGTTTGAAAACGTCATTACCAACCAGCACGGCCGCCTGTGCACCAAAGGAAAGACCACCTTGGTGTGCGTGGACAAAACCGGCATGCCCGTACCCATGGACGCTGACGTAAAAGCCGCCATGACGCGCTGAATTTCCAAACCGCCTTTGAAAAGGCGGTTTTTTGTAGCGGCAAACCTCACAACATTTGTTAAATATTGCCGCCAAGGGCCTATAATAAAGTAGAATATAGTATCTATGACTCTGCAAGAATTTCAAAACGCCTGCTCCGAAATTGAGCGGGAATACACCGATAAAATTTCCTCCGCGGCCGATTTGGCGTCCGTGGAAGAGTTGCGCGTGGCTGCTTTGGGCCGCAAAGGCGCACTGACCGAACTTTTGAAAAATCTCAAAGATTTTTCCATTGAGGAAAAGAAAACCGCCGGTCCGGCCGGCAACGCGTTAAAAGCCGCCCTCAACGACGCTCTGGATAAAAAAACCGCCGCTTTGGCCGCCCGGGAGATGAACGAGACGCTAAACCGCGTGGAACTGGATTTGACCTTGCCCGCCCGGCCTTTGGCCGCCGGACGGCGCCATCCGCTTTCCGTTGCGCAAAAACGCATGACGGACATTTTGTCCAAACTGGGCTTTACTTGGGCGGAAGGCCCGTGGGTGGAAGACGAAAAGCATAATTTTGACATGCTCAACATCCCCAAACACCACCCGGCGCGCGACGCGCAGGACACGTTCTTTGCGCAGACGGGCTCCCCTCTTTCCATGGTGCTGCGCACACACACCTCTAACGTGCAAAGCCGCTTTATGGAAAAACACAAACCGCCCATACGCATCATGGCCCCCGGTCGCGTATTCCGCAACGACAGCTTGGACGCCACCCACAGCCCCGTCTTTCACCAAATAGAAGGGCTGTACGTGGATAAAAACGTCAGCATGGCCGACCTCAAACGGGATCTGTCCGCTTTTATGAAAGGCCTCTTGGGCGACAAAACGGAAATTCGCTTCCGCCCTTCCTTTTTCCCGTTTACCGAACCCAGCGCGGAAGTGGACGTAAAATGCGTTTTCTGCGGGGGCAAAGGCTGCAACATATGCAAAGGAACGGGCTGGATTGAAATGCTCGGCTCCGGCGTAGTGCACCCCAACGTGCTTAAAAACTGCGGCATTGACCCCGAGGTTTACAGCGGCTACGCTTTCGGCATGGGAGTAGAACGCCTGGCCATGATGATGATGAACATCAACGACATCCGCACGTTTTATGAAAACGACCTGCGCATTTTAAACCAATTTTAAGGACAAGGCATGAAAATACTATACAGCTGGTTAAAAGATTTTATAGACATAGACCTGACGCCGGAAGAACTGGCCCAAAAATTCACGGAGCTGGGCATTGAAGTGGCCTCCGTGGAAAAGAAAGGCGCGGATTTTGAAGGCGTAAACGTCGCCCAAATCATCCAAATAGAGAACCACCCGGACTCTGACCACCTGCACTTGGTCACGCTGGACCTGGGCGGCGGAAAAACGCAGCGCGTGGTGTGCGGCGCACCGAATGTAGCCGTCGGGCAAAAGGTGCCTCTGGCCCGCGTGGGCGCGCGCTTGGGCAAAAACGTATTGGGCCCCGCCAAAATACGCGGCGTGGTCAGCGAAGGCATGATTTGTTCTTCCGATGAATTGGGTCTGACCAACACCCGCGCGCGCGGCATTTTGGTGTTGGATGAAAACATCCCGCTGGGAACGGACGTACGCTCCCTATACGGCAAATCCGACGCGCTGTTTGACCTGGAAATCACCTCCAACCGCCCGGACCTGCTGTCCCATTTGGGCGTGGCGCGCGAACTCTCCGCGCTTCTTAATCTGCCCGTGCATATGCCGCAAATCAAAGATTTTCCGGGGCAAGGGGAAAGTCTGCGCGTGGAAGTACGCGACGAGAAAGCCTGCCCCCGCTACAGCGGCCGTTTAATCCGCGGCGTAAAAAACGCCGAATCGCCGGAACTCATCAAAGAACGCCTGTCGGCTATGGGTTTAAACCCCAAAAATGCGCTGGTGGACGTCACCAATTACGTGATGTTTGAACTGGGCCAGCCGCTGCATGCGTTTGACCGCAACGAAATTGACGGAGACGTCATCGTCGTGCGCCGGGCGGAAAACGGCGAAAAGTTCACGCTGTTGGACGGACGCGAACTGACGCTGGACGAAAACGCGCTGATGATCGGCGATCAACAGAAAGCCACCGCACTCGCCGGCGTAATGGGCGGGCAAAACAGCGGCATCAAAGAAAACACGCAAGATATTTTTATTGAATCAGCGTATTTTGACGCACCGACCGTCAACAAAACCTCCAAAAAATACGCCGTCTCGTCCGATTCTTCCCAACGTTTTGAACGCGGAGCGGATATCGGCATGACGGAAACGGCCTTGAAACGCGCGACGGAACTGTTTGTCGCCGCCTGCGGAGGCACGCCGTCCGAAATTCGGGACGTTTATCCTTCTGAATATGTTAACCCCGTCGTGCGCTTTACTCCCGCGCAAATTAACGGCATTTTGGGGACGGACATCGCGGATGAAACGCTGAAAGACATTTTCTCCCGCTTGGCTTTGCATTTTGACGCGTCCGGAGCAGAATGGACCTTTCAGGCCCCCTCTCACCGCCGCGATTTAAACCACCGCTGGGACCTGGCCGAAGAAGCCGCCCGCTTTGCCGGATTTGACCAAATTCCGGCCGGAGACTCCCGCGCTTTCGTCGGATTCTCCGACAATCCCAAAGGGGTGGACCTGCTGGAAATTTTCAGCAACAAATTGGCCTCCCTGGGTTTTTTTGAATGCAAAAATATTGACTTTTTAGGGGAAAAAGAACTGGCGGCTTTCGGTTTTGAACCTAAAAATGCCGTCAAAATCAAAAACGCCATGGCCAAAGGCTGGGATTACCTGCGGCCGACGCTGCTGCCCTCCCTGCTTAAAAACGCGGAGTTTAACCAACGGCGCGGCAGCGCAGATTTGGCTTTGTTTGAAGCCACCCGCACGTTTGCGCTGGCCAAAGGCTTCCCCGCCGAGACTTACACCGTTTCCGGCGTTCTCTGCGGCCGCCTGACGGGCCGCCCGTTTTTCCAGGGACAAGCGGACAAACCGGACTTCTTTTTCTTAAAAGGCGTCATGCAAGAGCTGCTCAAAGATTTTGACGCGGTTTCTTTTGTTCCGTCTCAAAATGCGCCCGTCTATATGCACCCCAAAATTTGTATGGACGTACTGGTCAACGGCAAAAAAGCCGGCGTATTCGGCGCATTGCACCCGCTGACGCTCAAAAACAACGGCTTGAAAGCCGAAGACGCGCTGGCGTTTGAGCTTTCTCTCAAACCGCTGGAAAAATCTTTTAACGCGCAGCTCTTCCGCCCGGCCAAGGCCGTGGCGCAGTTCCCGCCGTCTTTGCGCGATTTGTCCGTACTGGTCAACAAACAGACTTCGTATGCCGACATCAAAGCCATACTGGAAAATACGCCGCTGTCCGTCGCACTGCGTTTTGACTTGATGGATTTGTACGAAGGGGAACACGTGCCGGCGGACAAAAAGAGCCTGACGTTTACGCTGGCTTTCTCCGCACCGGACCGCACGCTTAAGGACAAAGAAACCGACGACGCTTTCAACGCGCTGGTGCAGGCTTTGCATGAAAAAGCCGGAGCCGAACTGAGATAATATGCAAGAGAAACTCAAGCAGCTGGAACTTTTGGTCTCGCAAGCCGCCGCGCGCCTGCAAACGCAGGAGCGCGAAGCGGCCGCTTTGCGCCAAAAAATCCGCTCGCAAGAGGAAACCGTTGCGCGCCTGAAAGAAAACGAAAGCGAGCTCAAAGCCCTGCGCGAATGGAAACGCAACGCCGTTTCCGTCCTGAAAAAGCTGGAAACGCGCCTGGAAAAAGAAATCGCGCGCGCCAACGAAGAAAAAGACGATTTACTGTAAAAACCTATGGCCAAAAACACCGTAAGCGTAGAAATCAAAAAAATCCCCGTGGACGTGGAAATCCCGGAGCTCGGCTACGTGGAAATAGCCGATTTGGCCGCCAAAGTGGAACGGGAAATGAAACGCCTGCAGGAAGAAGACGACGTCATTGACACGCTTAAACAGGCGTTGGTCGTCGCGCTGAAATTCGCCGCTGACGCTTACCTAAAAGAGCAAGCCGAAGGCGGCCGCCAAAAAGAAGACGCGGGACGCGTGGAACAGTTGGTTAACAAACTGCAAAGCGTTTTAAACGCTTCCAAATAAATTTATGCAAGACGATTTCATGCCCCTGGCCGCCAGACAGGCCCCGAAAAGCATTGAAGACTTCGCCGGACAGCCGCATCTGCTGGGCGAGGGAAAAATGCTGCGCCGCCTGCTGGAGACGGACACGCTCAAATCCGCCGTGTTTTTCGGGCCGCCGGGCTGCGGCAAAACGGCCACCGCGCGTTACGTGGCCAGCCGTACGCAGGCGCACGTGGTGGAGCTCAACGCCGCCGCCGCGGGCGTGGCGGACCTGAAAAAAGTGCTGGCCGAAGCCAAAGAACGCATGCGCACGCCTTCCTTTGAAGAGCGGCGCACCCTGCTTATTTTGGACGAAATACACCACTTCAATAAAACCCAGCAGGATGTCCTGCTGCCCAGCGTGGAACGCGGGGACGTAATTCTCATCGGCATTACCACGGAAAACCCGTATTTTTACGTCAACAGCGCACTGCTTTCACGCTTTTCCGTATTTGAATTTAAACCGCTGGAAGACAAAGATTTACGCAAAATTCTGCTGCGCGCGGCGGACAAAGAACGCGTCAGCCTTACCGACGAAGCTGCGCAATATTTCATCACCCAGGCCAACGGCGACGGCCGCAAAATGCTCAACGCGTTGGAAATCGCTTCCCTGACCACGGAGCCGGACGCAAACGGCCTCAAACAAGTGGATTTGCCCGCCGCCAAAGAATGCATCCAAAAGCGTCACCTTAATTATGACAAAAAAGGCGATGAACATTATGACGTTATTTCCGCCTTTATCAAATCTATGCGCGGCTCCGACCCAGACGCCGCCGTGTACTGGCTGGCCCGCATGCTGGAAAGCGGGGAAGACCCGCGCTTCATCGCGCGGCGCATTTTGATTTGCGCCAGCGAAGACGTGGGGCTGGCCGAACCGGCCGCCTTAATGATTGCGCAAGCCGCTTTTAAATCCGCCGAAGTGCTGGGTATGCCGGAAGTGCGCATTCCGCTGGCGCACGCGGCCATTTACGTGGCCTGCGCGCCCAAAAGCAACTCTGCTTATCTGGCCATAGACGCCGCGCTCAAAGAAGTGCGCGAAGGCAAACTGCGCCGCGTGCCGGACCATTTGCGCTCCGGCGGCAAGAACCAAGGCTACAAATACGCGCACGACTACCCCAACCATTACGTCAAACAGCAATACATGCCAGACCCGGTGCAATTTTTTCACCCCACTTCCCAAGGCAAAGAAGGCCCTCTGATAGAGCGGCTGAAAAAAATAAAAGGACAATAAATGGAACCCGAAGCTCCGTTCAGAGGACAGGTTTTTTCCGTCACCGCCATTACCCTGGCCATTAAACAAATGATGGAAGGGGTGTTCCGCGGCGTGTTTGTGGAAGGAGAAATCAGCGGCCTGCGCGAAGCCTCCAGCGGACACGTCTATTTTGATTTGAAAGACCGCGACGCACTGCTTTCCGCCGTAATGTTTAAATGGGATGCGCGTAAAAACGGCATGGATTTGCAGGAAGGCGTGCAAGTGCGCGTATTCGGGGATTTGTCCTGCTACGCCAAGCAGGGGCGGTATCAAATCGTCGTCAAAACCGCAGAAGCGCTGCACAAAGGCAACTTATTTTTAGAATTTGAAAAACTCAAAAAGAAGCTGGAAGCCGAAGGCCTGTTTGCCCAAGAGCACAAAAAACCGCTGCCCGCTTTTCCGCGCCGCGTAGGCGTGGTGACGTCCCCCACGGGGGCCGCCATACGCGACATCTTGTCCGTCCTGCGCCGCAGAAGCCCCAATCTGGAAGTCATCCTTGCGCCGGCGTTGGTGCAGGGGGAAGGAGCGGCGGAACAGATTGCGCAAGGGATTGCGGATTTAAACGCCTTAAAGCCCGCGCCGGACGTGCTGCTGGTGGGCCGCGGCGGCGGCAGTATGGAAGACCTTTGGGCGTTTAACGAAGAACCCGTCGCGCGCGCCATTTACGCCAGCAAAATCCCGGTGATTTCCTGCGTCGGGCACGAAATAGATTTTACTATTGCGGATTTTGTGGCGGATTTGCGCGCTCCCACCCCCTCCGCCGCGGCGGAACTGGTGGTGCAAAACGCGCAAGGCGTGGCCGAACACATCGCCCAACTGCAAAAGAGGCTTTTCCAGTCCGTCAGCCTGTTTTACGAACGCGCAAAATCCCGTCTGGAGCTGGCAACCAGCAGCCGGGTGTTTAAACGCCCGGAACTCTTGACGCAGGAAAAAGAACAGCGCGTGGACGAGCTGATGCTCGCGCTGGAAAACGCGTTTGAAAAACTCCTGCTCTCGGCGCAGACACGGCTGGAACTGCTGGAACACAAACTTAGCGCCTTGAGTCCCTTTGCCGTACTGAGACGCGGCTACAGCATTACGCGCAACGCCGAAGGCCGGGTAATTTCCCGCGTCGGCCAAACGCAGGAACAAGAAACCATTTACATTCAGGTCAAAGACGGCATGATACATGCGGAGGTCAAATGAAAAACGGATTTGAACACAAATTAAACCGCTTGGAAGACATCGTGGCCAAGCTGGAAGAAGAACAAACGGACTTGGACGCTTCGGTCAAACTGTTTGAAGAAGGCGTCACGCTGTCCAAAGAACTGACCCAACAGCTGCAGGAAGTAAAGTTTAAGGTGGTCGCGCTCAAGAAAAAAGGCGCGGCCCTGCTGAGCGAACCTTTTGACACGCCGCAAGGCGACGCAAACGAGAGCGACGATGCCCAATAAAAAACTCCGCCTGGACATGGCCCTGGTGGAACAGGGGTTTTTCCCCAGCCGCACCCGCGCCCAGGCCAGCATTATGGCCGGGGAAGTGCTGGTTAACGGCCAGCCGGACACACGGGCCGACCGCACGATTCTGCCGGAAGATATCCTGTCTTTGAAAGAAAAATCCTGTCCCTACGTTTCACGAGGCGGCTTAAAACTGGCCGGCGCGCTGAAAGCGTGGAACATTGATATAAAAGACAAAGTATGCGTGGACATCGGCGTGGCGACGGGCGGATTTTCCGACTGTATGATTCAGGCCGGGGCGAAAGAAGTCTATGGCGTGGACGTGGGCAAAGGCCAGCTGGCCGACGAAATGCGCCGATATAAAAATTTCCATTTCAAGCCCGAAACCAATGCCCGATATATGACGGCGGATTTGTTTGAATCCGCGCCGCAGTTCGCGGCGGTGGATGTGTCTTTTATTTCGCTGACGATGATTATGGAACCGCTGTTTAAGGTCATGGCCGCGCAAAGCGAAATCGTGTTTCTTATCAAACCCCAGTTTGAACTCACGCCCAAACAGGTGCCGCACGGCATCGTCAAAACGGAAGAAAACCGCCGGCTGGCCATAGAACGGGTGCAGACCTTCTTTGAAGAAAATTTAAAAGAAAAATACGGCGGGGAGTCAGGTGA